>JAZQAP010000469.1:0-16551 GCA_045545275.1 Thermoguttaceae bacterium
GTTGCCGACGATTTTAGAGTTCGCGACGTCGAGCGCCGCGTTGGCGCCGACGCGGATTCCGCCGCCGTATTGCCGGCGGTCGTCGACGACGTCCGCGTAACCGTTGGTAATCGTCAAGCCGACGAGTTTAACCGGAGCGTCGGCGGTTCCGGCTTCGACGTTGAAGACGCGGCTCTTGGCGTCGGCGTCGAGCGTAATTTGCGGCGCGCCGGTTTCGAACGACCCGTCGATCGTAATCGCTTTGTCGATCTGCAAGCAAACGCCGCCGAGTTTAAGCGTTTCGCCTTTCAACGTTTCGGCGAACGTAACGGTCGCGCCGACTTCGGCGTATTGAATCGCTTCGCGGAGCGAAACCAAGCCGTCGCCCGGGTCGACGACGTCGTCGAGCGTCGTAACGACCGTCGACGCGGCGTCGGGGGTGAATGCGACCGCTTCCGACGGGACGCCGGAGCCGTAGGCGTTCGCGGCGACGACGCGGTAAGAGTAGGCCGCGTTCGCTTCGACGGCGGTCGTCCATTCGGTTTCGCCGTTTTCGAGCGTTTGAACCGCCGTCCAGGTTTCCGTTTCGCCGTCGACGACGAGTTGTTCGACGACGTAAACGGTCGCGGTATCGACGGCGTCCCATTTCAGCGTCGCGGTCGGGGCGGTCGTCGACGGAGCGACCGTCGCGGTCAAAACGGGTTGGACGGTCGGGACGTTTTCGGTCGTGAAGGAGAAGAGTTCGCTCGTCGCGTCGCCGGCGTTGTTGATCGCGGTAACTTGGAATTGGTAGGTCGTTCCGAGGGCGAGTTCGGGCGTCGTCCAGGTCGTCGTATCGGCTTCGAGGCGAGAGGATTGCGCGACGACGACGCCGTCGGCGTCGAGGAGGTCGACGACGTAGCCGAGTTCGTTGGCGAGGTCGTCCCAAGTCAGCGTAACCGTTCGGTTTTCGGCGTCGAGAACCGACGCTTTCAAGCCGGTCGGCGGTTCCGGCGCGTCGACCGTCGTGAATTTGACTTCGGTCCAAGCGGATTCGCCGAATTGGTTGACGGCGCGGATTTGGAATTTGTACGCGGTTCCGTAAGCGAGCGCGCCCGTGTCGAACGTCGCAACGTCGGCGGCGAACGCTTGAGTTTCGCTCCAATCGGTTTCGTCGTCGGTCGCGTCGACGTCGGTCGCGTAGCGGAGCTCGTAGCCGGTTTCGCCGTAAACGTTGTCCCAAACGAGCGTCGTTTCGTTTTTGACGAGGAGCGACGCGTCGTCCGCCGATTCGTTGGCGTTCGTTTTGAAGTTCGTCGGCGCGGCGGGGGCGACTTGCGGCGCTTCGATTTGGAGCGAGTAGCCGATCGCCGCGTCCGCTTCCGGGTCGACGTTGCAGACGCGGACGTAGTAGTCGCCCGCCGGCAAATAGCCGCCGTTCGCGTCTTTAAGCGCGAGTTTTTTCGTCGTCGCAAGTTCCGTGTAGTTCGTAATAACGTTGCCTTGGGCGTCCAAGAGCGCCAGCGTAAGGTTCGCGTGGGCGGCTTGCGTGTACGACATTTCGACGAAGTGGGTTTCGTCGGCGGTTCCCGCGGTCGTGAATTTGAAATAATCGAATTCTTGGTTCAGCCCGGTCAACGCGTCGAGCGTCGTCGAGCCGAGAACGCCGAGATCGTAAGCGTCTTCGAGCTTGTCGTTTTCTTCGTAATCGTCTTGCGGAATCGCCGGCGGGGTGATCTCCAAGGAATACGCGTGTTCGACTTCGTGTTTGTGCCAGTCGCTAGAAAGGGTTTGGCGAACTTCGACGTAGTACGTTCCCGCCGCGACGCCCGCGAGTGAAATCGTTTCCGTCGCGTTGTTGTAAGTGGAGGATTTAAGCCAGGTTTTGGCGGCGATAGCGTCGAGCGATTCGTACAGGAAAAGGTCTAGGTTGAAGTTGGTTCCGCCGACAACCCAAGCGTTGTTAAGCACGATTTTATGCTCGCTGTTGCCGCCGACTTCGAAAGTAACTTTATAGAAGTCGCTTTCGCCGACCAAAACGCCGTCGACGAATTGCGCTTGGACGGTTCCATGAAGCGTCGTCGTTTTGGTCAACGTTCCGAGATCGGTCGCGCCGTCTTCGAGCGTCGCGTTCGAGACGGCGAGGGCGGAGAGGTCGACGACCGGCGTTTCGACGGTTTGCGCCGGGGCGATTTCGGCGCTCGCGACCGCCGCCTGAAGTTCGTCGAGCGGCGTAACGCTCAAGAGCGCGCGGTTTTCCAAGGTTTCAAAACGCAAGTTGCGCGGCGCGTTCTCTTTTTTGGCGAGGGCTTTACGCAACGGGGAAGCGTAACGGGAAGCGTCGAAAAATTTCATCCTTAGTCTCCGGAAAATTTGTTTTGAGGAGATGCGCAAACCGTTCGACTCAAACGGCGTCGAAAGGAACCGAACGACGAACCGCGACCGTTCGCGGCGCCGTCGACGCGCTTGCAACGGAGCGAAAAAAGCGTCGACGTCGTCGTTATATTGCGCGACGCTTTAAGTCTACCCGTTTGGTTTTCAAATTGCAAGATAAAAATTGCGATTTAAAGAAATTTTTAATAAAATAAGAGGAAAAAACGGACGGCGCGGGTTATGCGGACGAACGACGCGCTTTCGATGAAAAGAAAATTGCGTTTTGTCGCGATAATAGAAAAACGAGCGATAGAAAGGCGAACGCCGCGCTCGGTCGGAACCGGGCGGCGCTCGCGACGAGGACGGCGAAACGTTAATACGAGAATTTCGCCTTAAACGATTGAACGGTCGGCGTTACAGGACGCCCGCTCGGATCGGCGAACGCGGCGCCCGCTTTTTCGGGCGTTAGCGATAAAACGTCGAACGTCTCGTTCCGGCGGGCGTTCGGCGAAACGACGTTAATACGCGAATTTCGCCTTAAACGATTGAACGGTCGGCGTTACCGGACGCCCGCTCGGATCGGCGAACGCGGCGCCCGCTTTTTCGGGCGTAACGCCCATAAACATCGAGCTTTCCATTCCGGCGATTTCGAGCGTTCCGTCCGCGCTCATCGTAACGACCGCGTGAACCGGATCGTTGAAGAGAACGGTGTGGTTCATGTTGTCCGCTTGGTCGCAAAGCTCTTTCGGGTAGAGGTTGTGGCGGACGTTCAGCCACTCGTGCGTCGTCGAGTTGACGTCGAAGTAAACGACGTCGTTCAGAATCCGGATAAAGTCGCGGTGATGGTGCCCGTTGCAGCAAAGGCGGACGCGACCCGGGTTCTTCGCGTTGACGCCGTCGATAATTTCGCGGATTTCGCGCCAGTTGGCGACGCCGCCGCGTTCGCGCTCGAAACTTTGGTGAATGAACGTCGCGCAGGGGAACGGCGACGTCGCGAGCGTTTCGGCGAACCAAGCGAGCTGTTCCGGCGGAATGATCGAAATTGCGGAACCCTTGTATTTGAAGTAGTTGCCGTTTGCGTAGTGCGCAAAGGTTCCGTCGTCGTTGCGGAAATAGTTGCCGTCCAAAACGACGAAGCGGAAACCGTCGCGGTCGAAGTAATAGTAGCCTTTGTCGAGCTTGTACGCGGCGAACGTTTCCGCGTCGGAGCAGCCGTCGAAATCGTGGTTGCCGCAGGTATGGTAGCTCGGAATTTCGAAGTTTTGGTAACTTTCGACGAACTCGCGCTCTTTTTTCGGGTTGTGGCAGAAGTCGCCGCAGTGGATGATAAACGAACATTTTTCGCGAACGGCGCGCTCTTGGATTTCCTTCAAGCGGCGCGGCGCTTCCGAGTAAAAGGAACCCGGGCAGTGGTGCAAGTCGGCGAAAAGACTGAATTTAACGGTCGCGTTCGACGGCGTTTCCGGCGCGGTTTCGGCTTGCGACGTTTGCGGAGCGCCGAGCGTCGCGGCGAGAGCGGTTCCGGCGCCGACCGTCAAAAAGCGACGGCGGTTTAGGGCGGGTTGGCGTTGCATATTAATAACGTCTCCTTGCGGAAAAAGGATGAACGGGAGCGAAAGCGAAAAAAAACGACGCGCCGCCAAGGTTTGCCTTGAACGACGCGTCGAGTTTAGTTAGCGCGTCAGTCTTCGATAATCAGACGAATGCCGACGTTGTGCGCTTTTTGCCAAGGCAGGTAGCCTTGACGGAACGAGGAACCCGCGACTTTCGGACGGTCGGCCCAAGAGCCGCCGCGCGCCGTCTTGCGGTTTTTCGCGTCGAGAGCGTTGCGCCCGTCGCCGTCGACGTAAGGATAGGCGGCGTAGTCGGAGCGCGTCCACTCGGCGACGTTCCCGATCATGTCGCTAAGGCCCCAAGCGTTCGGCGCGTATTGGGCGACGTAATCGACCGTGAACCATTTGTCGGCGAAGCGGTCGTCGCGGAGCGGGAAGACGCTGTCGGCCGGGTAGTCGCGGCGAAGGTGAATCGTCGCGCCGCTTTCCCAAGTCGTGTAGAGCTTGCGACGTTCGGCGCCCGCGAGGTTCGCGAACTTCGAGAAGTCGGCGTCGAAGGTTCCGAAGTAGAACTTCGAGGCGTTCCCGGCGCGCGCGGCCCATTCCCATTGCGCTTCGGTCGGAAGAGCGGCTTTGACGCCCTTTTCTTCGTTCAGCCATTCGACGAACTTTTGCGCTTCGTTCCAAGAGACGCGGGCGACCGGTTGGTTCGCGTGGTTGGCGATGTAACCCGGGACGATGTGGTCTTTCCCGTGTTCCTCGATGTAGCGCGTGTCGTGTTCCGGATCGAAGGCGCCGTATTGCGCGTTCGTGATTTCCGTTTTGCTCATCCAGAACGGCTTTTTGATTTCGACGACGGCGCGCGGGTTTTCGTCGGCGTAACCGTCGAGCGAACCCATAACGAATTTACCGGCCGGAATGCGAACGAATTCGATCTTAACGCCGTCGGCGAGTTCGACCGTTTTCGTCGCGGCTCCGCCGTTCAGCGCGGCTTCTTGCATCGCTTTCGCTTTCGCTTCGTCGAACGCCCAATCGTCGCCGAGTTTGTCGGTCGGCGCTTCGTATTTCGGCGGTTGGACGAATTCCGGCGCCGGTTTCGCTTGCATTTCTTTCAGCAAGCGGTCGTATTCGTTTTCGACGTCGACCGCGGCGGAATCGGCGTAGAGCGCGGAGAGTTCGAGACGGCGTTTCGCTTCCGGCTCGTTCCCCCACTTGCCGCGCCAAGGCGCGTTGAAGTCGATCCAGTTGACGAGGAGGCGACGGGCTTCGTCGTCGAGTTTAACGTTATAGTGGCCCTTTTCGAGCATTTGGATCAGTTCGCTCGTCGACGCGTGGTATTCATACGGCGGGAGAACGTCCATATCGGTTTCCGGGCCCGGACGGCGGACGAACGGGTGAATCGCGTGGTAAGCCTTCGACGCGTCGGCGAAGCTCGGGCGGTCGTCTTTCGAACCGTCGTGGCAACCGACGCAGAACTTCTTAACGACGCGGTGGTAGAGGTCGAGTTCGAACGTCAACGACCGCGGCGGGCCGAAGTATTCTTGGATTTCGCTCGGTTCGCGGCGCGACGCTTCCGTCAAGACGGACGGGGTCGCGTCGAGTTGCGACTCGTGGCAGCCGTTGCAGCTGACGTTTTCGCCCGGCATCCCGACGAACCAACTGCGGAAGAGCTGAATCGCGGCGCCGTCTTTGTCGACCGGAAGAATCGCGACCGGGGTGTTCGCCGGAATCTTGAAGAACGCGCTGCCGTCCTTTTCGACCGGAACGTAACCGAGGAGGCGCTTAATGTCCCAACTGCTTTGGACGCCGACCGACTCGTGCCCGCCGGTGCGCAGGTAGGCGAAGTGATAGGCGAAGATTTTCAGTCCGGCGATTTCGCCGCGCGGAACGTCTTTCGTTCCGAAACCGTTGTAAACGTCGGTGATGAAGACGGTCGCTTCTTTTTCGCCTTCGACGACGCGGTTCGGAAGGGTCGGCGGCAGGTCGCGTTCGACGAGCGGCGTCGGGAAGAAGAAGCCTTCTTTTTCGACGACGGAAATCGGCGTCATGTTGTCGAACGTGTCGACGAGATAGAGCCCGTAGGTGCCCGGCGCGCCGGCGATTTCGCAGTTGACGAGAATGTAGTTCTCGCAAAGCGGATACGGGAAAACGAAGTTGTATTTCAAGCCGGTCGACTGCATGTCGAGGACGTTCCCGACGACGTCGCGACCGTAGCCCGGGATTTCGCAAACGAAACCGGTTTTTTCGGTCGGATAAATACGCGGGTGAACGTCGAGCTGGGTGTTTTCCTTGCCCCATTCCTTCGACGGCGGGTCGAAGCGGAACGGATATTTGCGGGCGATCGTCGGGTCGATAATGAGAAGACGCCCCGTGTCGCCGCGACCGTGGTGACCGGAGCCGACGCCGACGATTTTCGACGAATCCGGGAATTCGCGAGCGTGTTTGAACGCGGTCGGGAAGAGCGAGCCGGAGCCGTAAAGTTCCGCTTGGTTCGTGCCGTCCGGGTTCATGTGGAACAAGATGCGGCTGTAATAGTGCATAATGTCGCTATATTCCCAACGCAAATACATAATGCGCCCGTTTTTGAGCGGCGTCGGGTGCCAGTCGGAGTCTTGTTCGAACGTAAGTTGGCGCGTTTTTTTCGTTTCCGGGTCGATGGAGTAGACGTTCGCCATCGGGTCGGAGCCGTTGATGCAGGGGAGCCCTTGCTTGCCGGCGTTCGAGCAGGCGATCACTTGCCCTTCCGGCGTGTAGCAGGAGTCGAAGAAGTCGACGTCCGGCTGGTCGGTCGGCGAGAGCGTTTTGAGGTTTTTCCCTTCCGCGTCGACTTCGAAGATCGCCCAACGTTTGTTGTCGTCCGAAACGGCGGTGAACATGACGCGGTTCCCGTCCCAGTGGAGTTCCGGTTCGAGAATCGGCGAGCCGTTGGCCGGTTTGTAGATCGGCGTGAAGGTCGGATTTTCGGCGCGCAAATCGGAGAGAATCCCGAGTTCGCAGTTCCAGCCGCCCTTCGGAACTTTGTCGATCGTCATAAAGTTGTCGCCAACCGCCGGGAGACGGTTCGAGCGGACGACGAGGAGTTCGAGGTCGTCGAGCGCCGGGTTTTCGAGGAGCGCTTTGCGACGGAACGCGGCGAACTTCGCTTCCCAAGCGGCGTCTTTCGGCTCCGCTTTTTCGAGTTCGGCCAGTTCCGCGAGGTATTTTTCGCCGTTCGGGTAATCGTCGGCAAACTGCGAGATCATATCGTCGATCGCGCGGCGAACCGACTCGATCGTGTTGACGGGGCGGTCGTTGTTGTTCCCCGGGAACTGTTGCGCCGAGACGGGCGCGACCGAGCCGAGAACAAGGAGAACCGCGAGCGCAAACGCGCCGAGAGAGCGTTTCATCGATGTTGTCCTTATTAATATATAGGCGGAAAAACGAAGGCGGGCGTCGAAGTCGTCGCCGTTTCGCGCCGACCGTAAAATGGAGAAAGCGCGTAAGTTGGGGAAGGCGCGCAATTCTTGCGTTCGACGACGAGAGCCGAACGCGGTCGTTTCGTCGAGTATAACACAGATTGCCGCGATTGTAAAGAATTGTTTTCGATTCGGCGCGTTTTTTTAAGAAAACGGACGGAAACCCCCTTCGCCGACTTGCGCGTCGCCGGCGTCGGCGTATAATATAGGAAAGACGGGGCGTCTGGGCGCTTGGGGCGTTTAGACGTCGCGTTGCGTTGCGCCGGGAGGATTCGGGACGATTAGGTAGAATGGCGGGATTGTCGCGATTAGGAGAGGAGCGCGGCGAAAAGTTCTCGGAAAACGCTAAAATTTTCAAAAATATCCTTGTAAAATCGACGTTTTCCGGTTAATCTATTAAAATAGCCGGGAGAAGGAGCGTTCGAGCCGTTCCGTCGCGTCCCGGCGGCGAACCCTAAACGCCGACGCGCGCTTTCGAACGCGCCGAGCCGTCGTCAACGCGACGGTCTTTGTCGGCGCGACGCGATAGGAAGAACTTGACAGAGGAATGAAAATGAAAGTAAATTGCATCTCGTTGCTTAGCTCGTCCAATTCGGCGCTCGCCGTCGCGCTGAAAACGCTTATGTGCGCGCTCTTGTTTGTCGGTTTCGTCGCGACGACGACCCCGACGGCGTGGAATCCGGCTTCTTGCGCGTTCGCCGACGATGACGACGACGATAATAACAATAATAACGACGACGACGATGACGACGACAACAACGACAGCGACCAATTCCGCGAACTCCGCTGGGGTTATCGCGAAGCGGTCGGCGGTTTTATGGTCGACGCGAACCGCGTTCTCCGCAACGCGAACGTTCAAGAGTTGAGCGCCGACGTCGCCGCGAAAGTGGCCGAAATCCCGAGCGATCTGCAAGCTCCGGCGAAAGAACGCAAAATCTCGCTCAAACGTTTGAACGCGTTGGTCGCCGAATGCGAAGCGAACAACGTCGAAATCCCGGAAGCGGCGCGCTGCCTCGGCGGTTTGACGGCGATCGAATACGTCGTCGCGGTTCCGGAAGAAAACGATATTTACCTCGTCGGCCCGGCCGAACCGTGGACGGTTTCCGACTGCGGAACGCTCGTCGGCAAGAAGAGCGGCAAACCGGTTCTCCGTCTCGAAGACCTGATGGCCGTTTCGAGCGCTTGGAACGGCGGCAAAGTTTCGCCGATCTCCTGCTCGATCGACCCGACCCGCGAAGCGATCGCCCGCTTGACCGCGCTTCAAATGCCGGCTCCGGCGGAAGAACTCGCCGCCGCGATGGGCCAAATGGACGTTACCCTCCAAGGCGTCCCGAGCGACAGCCGCGTCGCGAACGTTTTGGCCGCCGCCGACTATCGTATGAAACGCCTTAGCCTCGGCTTCGACGAAGCGGAAATCAAAAACTTCGCGAGCTATTTCTCGATGGTCAAACGCGGGAGCGCCGCTTACGGTCAACGCTTCTGGATGGAACCGAAATACGAAACGGTCTATCGCGACGCCGATTCGCTCGTTTGGAAGGTTTCCGATTCCTCCGTCGCCGTTCTGACCGAACGCGAAGCCCTCGCGAAAGACGGTTCCCGCAAAGCGACCGGCAAAGCCGACGCCGCCGCGAACCGTTGGGCGAAAAACATGACCCGTCGTTATAACGAACTCGCCAAGGCCGAACCGATCTTCGCCGAAGCGAAAAACTGCATGGACGTCGCGCTCGTCGCCGCGTTGATCGTTCGCGAAAACCTCGCGAAGAAAGCCGATTGCAACCTCGACGCGATTCTCGGCGGCGCGGTCGCGACCCCGGAATACGTCGTTCCGGCTTCGGTCGAAGGCGACTCGCTGGTTCGCGTTTCGTCGAACGCCGTCGCGTCGGTCGCCGGCGGTATTCTCGTCAACCCGTGGGCGACGCTCGAAAACGACGTCGAAGTTTCCGCCGAGTTGAACGATTACAACGTTACTTTCGCCGGTTCGAACTGGTACGCCGACTGACAAACGGCGTTTGAACGGTTCTTCCCGTCGAACAAACGGAGAGCGATTTCGCGTCGCTCTCCGTTTTTTGTTTTCTTGCGAGGCGACGACGGAAGTTAAGGGAAATAGGGCGTTGCGAAAGCGGCAAAGAAGTTAAGGGAAACGGGGGAACGCCGTCGCTAAGAAGTTGGGGAAATTCGGGCGTTTGGGCGAACTCGCGAAAGGCGTCGTGGAAATTCGGGCGTTTGGGCGGGGACGCGAAAGAAGTTGGGGAAATGGAGCGTTTGGCGAAGGCGCGAAAGAAGTTGGGGAAATGGAGCGTTTGGCGAAGTCGCGAACGGAGTTGGGGCGTTCGGGCGAAGTCGCGAACGGAATTCTCGGCGCGAAAATAAAGAAAAACGCCGAATCCCGGCGCGAAAAAAGCCCGGTCGACGCGGAGTCGGCGGGCTTTTCGACGTTCGGCGCGAGCGGTTTTCGCGAAACGGAACGGACGGCGACGCTTAATTTTTCGGCGTTTTCCGCGCGGCGTCGCGTTTTTCGAGCGCGGCGAAAAAGGCGCGACGGCGCGCGTCGTCTTCCGGGAGCGATTCGATATATTGTCGCGCCGTCAAACGTCGCGCCGAACCCCAACGATGAGGCTCGGCGTCGTCGGCTTCCCGATGGTCGACGAGCGGGCGGTCGACGTCGGCTCCGGCGAGGATAACCGCTTCGAGAATTTTCGGGGCGTTTCGCGCTTTTTGCGAGTCTTCGTCGTCGGCGTCGAACCAGCGCAACGCGTCGAAAAGGGGCGTTTCGCCGTATTCGTTCGTAATTTCCGTCGACGCGCCGCGGTCGAGCAGGAGGCGGCAAATCGCGAGGTCGCCGCGATCGAGCGCTTCGTTTAAAAGCGTTTGCGAGTATTTGTCTTGGCGGTCGACGTCGACTCCGGCGTCGAGAAGCGCCGACATTAACTCGAGATACGCCGCTTTGAGCGCGCCGGTTTCATCGTCCGCGTAATCGATAACCAACTTGAAAAAAGCGCGCCCGTTTTCGCCGTAAATCGTTTTCGGGCCGATATTTAGTCGGCGCAAAACGTCGAGGGCTTCGTCGACGCGGCCTTTTTGGAGGAGCGGTTTCATTTGGTCGAACGCTTCCCAAGCGAGATTTTTCGTTATTTTCTTAGCGTATTCCGGCGACACTTAAGCGTCTCCTTTGCGGCAAACGGGAAAATTAAACGGGTTAACGCGACGAAGAAGCGCGGCGAAACGACCCGAGCGCGGCGCGAGTCGGCGCCGCTTCGGGGGCTTCGTAATCGACGGTCGCGCCGACGACCTCTTGCGGTAAACGGTTAAATTTAACGGGTTAAACGTCGACGAACGGCGTTCGACCGCTCCGGAACCGTTCGCCGAGAGAGTCGGGCGGTTTTTATTCGTCGAGAATCGATTCGTAAAATGCGACGAACTCTTCCGGGAGCGCGCCGTCGTTCGCTTGACGGTTGAACTCGAGGTTTTCCGCCGAATAGTCGCAAGTCTCGTATTCGTCGACGATAAGAACCGGGACGTCGGGGCCGAACTTGGCGGCGAACGCGTCCGACGCTCGAAGTCGGCGAATCGCGTCGACGAGGAGTTCTTTCATCGCGCGCTCGGCTTTTTCGGAAAGCGCGTCCCAAGCGTCTTCGTCGGCGTCGTCCGCGTCGGTCAAGCCGAGCGTTTCGACGACGTCCTCGAAGAAATCGGGCCCGAATTCGCAAAACCCCTTTTGACGTTCGGCGAGAAGGACGCCGCCGAACCAACGCGCTTCCGCTTCGTCGTCGACGTCGCGAAGCGTCCGTTTGACTTGCGCCTCCGCGTTGTACCCGAGCGTTACCGTCGGCGCGGCGAGGTCGGCGTCTTCGAAGTCGAGCGCGAAAAAGACGACGTAAATATCGTCGCGAGACCAGTTCGGGATAACTTGTTGCGCTCGGTCGCAAATCGCGGCGGCGAGGGCGGGGAATTGGGCGTTCATCGGGGAACCTTTCGGGAAAAAGGAAAAGGACAAAAAGGCGACGCGCCCGGCGTCGACGGCGTTAGCTCGTCGACATTTTGGCGTCGACATTTTGGCGTCGACGTTTTGGCGTCGACGTTTTGGCGTCGACGGCTTTAGTATAACGAACGGCGGCGAGGAAATCAAGCGGCGACGGCGCGTCGTTGAAATTTTTTTGAAAAAAAAAGCCGCTCGGCGACCCGAACGGCTTGCTTTTTAAGCGGTTAGAGGGGGAACGCTCCCGAGAACGTTCGAACGACGGCGCGTCGCGGGAGCGTCGTTAAGCGACGGCGTTTAACGGCGAACCGCTTCCAAACCGCTCGCGTTCTCGACCGCGACGTCGTAACCGGCGGGCGTTTCGAGCGTATAAGCCAGTTTGCCGTCCTGTTTTTCCCAACGAATCTTGATCGCGCCGCCCGGAACCGGTTGAACCGCGCTCGCCCAAGCGAGGGCGTCGAGCTTCGGAAGGCGAATCGCGATCTTTTTCGCGACCGCGTCGACGGCGTAAATCCCGGCGACGTCGCGGTGGAAGAGGCGAACGACGTGCGACGCGAAACCGTGGTCGCAGCTGGCGTGCGGCGAGTCGTTTTCCCAAAGGGTGCCGGTGCGCTCCGCCATATAGAGGTTGTACGCGACCGATTCTTCGAGGAGTTGGTCGGCGCGGTTCGCCGTCGCGAGGAGTTCGAGCCGAACGACGTTTCCGACGAAGGAGTTCGCCTTGTGAACTTCCGGATAGCCGCCCTCTTTGATTCGGTTCGGGCCGAATTTGTCGAGGAGCGTCGCCCAAAGTTTCGGGTGCGATTCCGGCGTCGCGGTCTTGAAGAAGAACGCGAAATATTGGCAAACTTCGGTGCGGTCGCGCAAAATTTCGAGCGTTCCGTCGGCCTTGCGGACGGCGTGGTCGACGAAGAACTCGCCGTCGAACGATTGCTCGACGATCTTCGCGCGGATTTTCGCCGCCTTCGAGCGCCAAGCGTCGACTCCGTAAATCCGACCCGCCGCGTCGAGCGCCGCCGCGTAAAGCATATTGCTCGGGTAGTTGACGTCTTGAACGAAATTATTCGCCGCCGACCATTCGACGAAGACCCAACTGTCGAGCTTTTCGAGGAGACCGTCCGAGTTTTCGTATTTCTCGAAGAACTTGAAGAGCTTTTCGACGCGGCGTCGCAGGCCGTTAATCGTCGAGCGGTCGGGGGAGCGGAGCGCGTATTCCTCCAACTCCGCGACGAACCAAAGGGACCAGTTCGGGATGTAAATGCCGTCGTTGTGGTCGGCCGGGTAACACATCGGAATCATTCCGTCCGGGAGGAACTCGAATTTTTCCGGAAGTTGGTAGTTTTCGAGGAACGCTTGCTCGACGTCGGTTTTCCCGGTCAGGTCGAACGCGGCGCGGGCGGTGAAGAAGCTGTCGCAGAGCCAACCGGCGCGTTCGCGGTGCGGGCAGTCGGTGAAGGCGTCGACGGCGTTTTCGCGATACGTCAAAATCGCGGCGCGGTAGATTTCTTCGAGGCGTTTGTCGGCGCAAGCGAACGCCGCTTCGCGAATCGCCGGGTGGGCGTACTCGCGGAGATAAAATTTCTTCAGCGTGAACGAACCTTCGAGACAGAAGATTTTCGCGTAACGGGCGCAGTGCGGCTCGAACGCTTCGAGACGAAGCGGCTTACCGGAGAAAGAAATCGTTTGATTGGGGGCGCCGTCGGCGGGAATCGTCCATTGGATCGCGGAGCAAGTCCCGAGGCGAAGGAAGTTGACGTCGCCGTTTTCGGTCGCGATTTCGTCGAACGTGATCGCGATTTTAGCGCCTTCGGACGCCGCTTCCAGTTCGAACCCGAAGAAACCGCAGTAGTTGGCGCCGAAGTCGACGACTTGCGCGTCCCCGGCGTTGTAAACGGAGTCGACCGCGAGCGGTTTCGCGTCGGCGTCGAATTTCGTGTCGAGGCGTTGAATTTCGTCCGAGAGAACGATTTCGAGTTCGTCGAGTTTAAAACCTTTGAGTTTCGGGCCGATATTGACGAGCGAACGGTCGCGCCAAGGCTTTTCGAGCTTTTCGCGGCGCGTTACTTTGCCGGTCGGGCCCCAAGCTTTCGGCTCGATGATCGCGAACTCCGGTTGCGGGACGCGGCGCGGGAGGTATTTGACCGCCGGTTGTTCCGCGAGCCCGACGCCGTCGTGAAGAAATCTACCGAGATCGTAGACTTCGATGAACGGACGTTGGAAGCTGAAACGTTGCACCTTTTGAAGGCGAGCGTGGCTGTAAGTCGCTTGGAACGCGGGAACGTCCGCTTTTTCGTCGGCGGAGGTCGCGGCGAGAACGTTTCCGGCGCCGTCGACGACTTCCGCTTGCAGGAACGACGGTTGGTCGAGGTGGTAATAGCTGTTCGCGTTGTAACCGGCGACTTGGATAACGACGCTGTTTTTACCCGGTTTCAGGAGGGCGCCGATTTTCCATTCGTCGACGCGGAACCAACCGTGCGGGCCGCGCGCCGGGCCGTAACCGGCGAATTCGCCGTTGACATGGATGCGCATAATCGTCGAACCGGTCGAGCGGAGAACGATATTTTTCGCCGTTTCCGCGTCGGCGACGTCAAACTTAACGCCGAATGAGAGCGTAACGTTCATCTCTTTTTCGAGACCGAAGGCCCAAACCGGAACCGCTTTAACGAATTTCGGCGCGTCGGCGCTTTCCGCTTCCGGATTCGGCGCGGCGAAGGCGGTCGACGCAAGCGTTTCGAACGGGGCCAAGCCGCCGAGCGCGCTCGCGCTTAAAAGCGTTCCGGTTTTCAAAAAATTGCGACGGGAAAAATCGCGGTTTTGCGTCGACATAGCGCGCTCCTTTGCGGAAATAAGGGGAAACGGTAAAATAGCGAAAATACGTGAAACGCGGCGACGCGTCGTCGGGAAGCGTCGGCGTTCGATAACGTTAAGGATACCAAGTCGAGCGGCGTTTGTCAAACGTCGGAGCGCGAATTTTCGAAAATCGGCGAAAAAAGAGCGCGGCGGAGGCGATTGCGTCGGCGTTTGTGTTAAAATGGAGAAAACGCGGCGGTTGGGCAAACGTCGGCAAGGGCGACGTAAGACGGGGGCGCAAAAAAAAGACGCGAAACCGGGCGGCTCCGCGTCGTTCGTTCATTCGGTCAAATCCGAAAACGAGATCATTCGCTCAAAACTTGTTCGGTCAAGCGTTCGATCGTGTCGTCGGTTTTTTCCGGCTTGTAGTTTTCGAGGTCGGCTTTCGCTTTTTCGACTTCTTCGACGACCTTGGCGCGACCGTTCGCTTGCGCGAGGAGTTCGGCGCCGAGTTGAAGTTCGCCCGGTTTGAAGTACGATTCGACCGGGTTGTTGCGGGCCGTTTGACGGGTCTTCGCGGCGAGTTCTTCCATCGTCATGCCGTTTTCCGCGCTCCAAACCGCGACTTGAACCGCGTTTTGGTCGAGGTCTTTATCGCCGAGCATTTCGCAAAGAACTTGCGTCGTTTTGTTGTCGGTGTAGGAATCGATCGGGACGATCGTGTATTTGACCGTCGAGCGCGGCTCTTTCTTGCCGTGTTCGAGGCAGACGGTGCGAACCGCTTCTTTGTGCGTTTTGTTCGGCGCGATCGAGAACATGCCGCCGCCGCGACGACCGCCCATACCGCCGCCCATGCCGCCCATACGACCGCCGCCCATGCCGCCGCCGATCGATTGGTTGCCGCCGCTGTTGCCGCCGCCGCGACCGGAATCCATCCCGCCGCGACCGCCGCGTCCGCCGCGACCCATGTCGTCGCCGCCGAACGCGCCGCCGCCGAAGCCGCCTCCGCCCGGGCCGCCGAAACCGCCGCCGAAACCGCCCATCGGCGGTTGCGCGAGAACCGGAACGCCCGCGAACGCCGACGGCATATCGACGACGATCGGACGGTTCGTTTTGTTCGTAACGCTCAGGCTGCTTTCGAGCGAGTTTTTCGGGACGAGCTTCACTTCGACGAGGCCTTCTTCCATCGCTTGGAAGAGTTCGACCGCTTGCGATTCGTCGACGGGTTCCGCCGCCTTAACTTGAACGACGGCCAACGGAAGAACCGCCGCCAACGACAACACTAAATGGAACATTCCCAATTTCATTCGAATTCCTCCGAGACGCGTTCGTAAAGTTTCGACGATGTGTTTGTTTCTATTCGCGTAAAAGTCCGCGACGCGGCTCCCGACTGCCGAGCGCCGCGGTCGACGACGAAAGACGCCCGTTTCCAACGGAGGCGACCTTCGACGCGCCGCCTCCGGGAAATTTTGCGGAAACGGCGAAAATTTTATGTCGTACCATTATAAATGATAATCCGGGGAGGGCGCGGCGTCGAGCGTGAAACGCCCTAAATTTGAAATTTTTTCTAAATTTTCTCAAGAAACTGACGTTTAGGTAAAATTTCCCGATTAGCCCGGCTCGCGTCGCGGCGATTTTTCGGACGTAACGGCGGTTTCGGCGCGACGGCGAGAGCGGTTTTGCGGTCGGACGGCGCGACGTCGGCGGTCGGCGTTTTGTCCTTATTATTAATAGGCGCGTTTTTCGACGGACGACCGCCGCTAAAGTTCCTCGTCCGACGCGGCGTTTTGCAGGAGCGCGAGGTAACTCGTCGGAATCGGTTCCGCGAGTCCCAAACGCTCGGCGAGCGCGAACGTCGTTCGACGGGCGGCTTCGAGTTCTTCGGGCGGCGCGAGCGTTTCGATCTCGGTGAAAAAGCCGAGCGGAGGAACCTCGTCCAAAACGATTTCGAACGCGCGACCTTCGAACGTCAACCGAGCGGTTCGGCGGCGCTTCGAGACGGTCGGGCCCGGTTCGAACCCGAGCCGTTCGAAGAAGCGAATCCAGTCGGCGCGGACTCGCTCGACGCTTGCTTCGTCGGCGTCGGGAGAAAGCGCGGGGCCGAGCGGAAGCTCGATTTCTTCGCGGATTTTCGCTTTCGGATCGAGGCGCGGCCCCTTGAACGTCGCGACTAAGCGGCGGTCTTGACGGCGGATGCGCAACGCTTTCCCGGCGGTCGGGAACCCGGCGGCTTCGTTGCGGAAAAAGAGGTCGATTTCGGAGCGCGGCGCGTCGAAGACGAGCGAAAAATCGTTCCGAAGGCGAGCCTCGTAAGCGTCGGCGTCCGGAACGCGGAACTTCATTTCGATTTCAAGCATTTTAAACGGGGAAAATAGGGAAAACTGGGGGGAATGGGAAGCTCGGCGCCGCCTCGGGAATTTTGAAACCGCGCCGCGTTTGGGAGCGA
>JAZQAP010000470.1:0-11126 GCA_045545275.1 Thermoguttaceae bacterium
ACGAACGCCGTCGCGTCGTCGATCTTCTTGAACTCCAACACTTTAGATTTGTTCCCGCCGCAGTCGCCCGACTGAATCGGGTTCCAACCGAGCCCGGCGCATTCCGGCGCCGGTTTCTCGCCGTTCGGGCCGATAAACGGATTCGGGCCGGAGTAATACGAGAGTTGGATTTGACGGCCCCAGTCGAAACTGTTGATCATATTGCCGGTTTCGTACTTCTTGTCTTCGAGGTAAACGACCGCGCCGCCGATAGATAGGTCGAAGCCGACTTTCAGACGGTCGTTTTCGATGTAACGGAGCGGTTCGGCGCCGAAGTCGAACGCCGTTTCGGTCGCCATTTCTTCGGCGGCGGTCTTAACCGGGGCGGCGGACTCGTCCGCGACGGCGTTCGAAACGACGACGGCGGCGAACGTTAAGGCAAAAAGCGGCGCCGAAAAACGAACGGCGCGGCGGAAAAGGGCGAAATTTCGCGCAAAAGAACGGCGCATAACGGTCTCCCTTGGGAAAATAGGCAAGATGAATCGGGAAACGTCGCGCCGTTAACTAAGCGACGCGGCGTCAATAATCGTAATCGTCGCGGCGACCGCGTTTGCGTTCGCGACGGCTCTTCGCTTTTTCGCGCAAGTTTCCGCCGGAGCGGGCGCCGTCGTAACCGCCGTAATCGTCGCCGTCTTCGTCGAGTTCGTCGCCGTAATCGAGGTACTTCGCCCATTGCTCGTCGTTCCAACCCGGGTTGGACGAAGCGGAACCGCCGCCGCGAGAAGCGTTTGCGTTTGCGTCGGCTTCGCGTTCGGACGACGCGGCGTCGCGAACGGGGCTTAGGTCGATTTCGTCGAACGACGTTTGCGCGGCGTTCGAGCGGGACGTCGGCGTCGAAACGGGCGTCGCGTCGTAAGACGTCGAGCGGTACGCGGCGACGTCGCCGTCGGCGCGCGGAACGGGCGGGGCCGTGTACGGCAACGGCGCGGCGACGACTTCGGCTTGAACGCTCGGGCCTGCGGAACCGCGGCCTCGCCATTGCTCCATCGTGATCAAAACGTCGCGCGGACGGGACGGCTTGGCCGGGTTTTTCGGCGAAATAATCCCTTCGGCGGTCATCGTGTCGATCAAACGGGCGGCGCGACCGTACCCGATTCCGAGCTTGCGCTGCAGGAACGACGTGCTGGCGCTTCCTTCGGAGAGCACCCAATCGACCGCCTTGACGTAAAGGGGGTCGTACTCGATTTCGTCGCGCTCTTCCTCTTCCGGCGCGTTTTGATCCGGGACGACGAACTCGTACTCCGGCTCGTCGACGGAGATCGACTCGATGACGGCGTCGATTTCTTTGTCCGAAACGAACGCGCCCTGCCCGCGAACGAGCTGGCTCGTGCCGGGGAGGAGGAACAACATATCGCCGTTCCCGAGGAGCTGCTCCGCGCCCTTGGCGTCCAAAACGACTTGACTGTCGGTGCGGCTCGCGACGCCGAACGCAATACGCGCCGGGAGGTTCGACTTGATCAACCCGGTAACGACGTCGACCGTCGGCTTTTGCGTCGCCAAGACCAAGTGAATGCCAACCGCGCGGCTCTTTTGCGCCAAACGAACGATGTGCCGCTCGACGTCTTTGCCCGACGTCATGATCATGTCCGCCATTTCGTCGGCGATAATGACGACGCTCGACATCGTTTTCGGGAACGCGGCCCATTCCTCTTCGTCGCGAGGTTGCAGGCGCTTGCGCTTCGTCGCTTCCGGCATCGCGTTGAATTCGCTCAACTTGCGCGCGCCGACGGCGGCGAAAAGCTGGTATCGCTGCTCCATCTTCTCGACGGCCCATTCGAGAATCGCCTCGGCCTTCTGCATGTCGACGACGACCGGGTGCATCAGGTGAGGAACCGTTTTGTACGGGCTCAACTCGACCATTTTCGGGTCGATCATAATCAGCTTCACCTCTTCCGGCGAGCGCGTCATTAAGATCGACATAATGATCGAGTTCAAGCAGACCGACTTCCCGGTGCCGGTGCGCCCGGCGATGAGCAGGTGAGGGAGCTTCGCCAAGTCGGCGACCATCGGCGCGCCGCCGACGTCCTTGCCGAGGAAAATCGGAATCGCCATCTTCTCGGCCTGCGCGGCGCATTCCTCCATCACCTCGCGGAGTCGAACGAGTTGACGATTTTGGTTCGGAATTTCAATCCCGACGGTGTTTTTGCCGGGAATCGGCGAAACGACGCGGACGCGCGGCGCCTTCATCGCGATCGCGAGGTCTTCGGACAAAACGGTCAGCTTGTTGACGCGCAACCCTTTTTTAAGTTCGATTTCGTAAAGGGTTAAGACCGGGCCCGGTTGCGCGTCGACGACTTTTAACTCGACGCCGAAACTGGCGCAGACGCGTTCCAACTCGGCGCCGCGTTCGAGGATGGCGTCGTGAAGCGCGTCGAGGTCGTAACGCTCCGGAGCGGAGAGGAAGTCGATCGACGGATAAACGTAGTCGCGGCGCGCCGGTCGCGGCGGTTTCGGCGGCGCGTCGAAGTCGTCGTCGAACGGTTCCGGTTCGCGCTTTTTCGTTCCGAAACCGAACGCTTGCGAAAGGAGCGAACGTTTCGGCGGTTCCGGCGCGACGTCGCGCGAGTCGTCGGCGACGGAGGACGAAGCGACGACCGGCTCGACGCGAACCGGGCGCGGGGCGACGTCGGGACGTTCCGGACGGCGCGGAGTCGGCGCTTCGACCGGCGCGGGAACGGGACGGCGACTCGGCTCGGCGAACGCGGCGGGGCGTTCGGGGCGGGGCGTTTGGCGCGTCGGCGCGTCGTCTCGGCGTTCCGGCGTCGCGGAACGGAGAACGTCGGGGCGGCGAACGAACGGCGCGATCGGTTCGACGGCTCGATCGTCGTCCCGTTCGTCGTCGTAAGGACGCGACGTTCGAATCGGGCGTTCGCGACGGCGCGACCGAGGTTTCGACGCGAGCAATTTGCGGCGGAACGGCGCGGTCGCCCATTCGAGAGCGGCGCCGATTCCGGTCGACCAAAGGACGAAACGGAGGAACGAGTCGCTTCCGGCGAGAATCGCGCCCGCGAACAGAACGCCGAAAAGCGCCAAGTAGGAGCCGAAACGAACAAAGTAATTTTCGAGCAAGTATTTGACGACCGCGCCCGCGCAACCGCCGGGGCCGATCGGCGGGCCGACCGTCGCGTCGACAAGAAACGCCGACGCGCCGGACGCCGCGACTAAAACGAGCGCGAAACCGAACGTCTTCAACGCCGGTTCGCGAACGCCGCCCTGGCGCCAATAGAATAAAACGCTAACGCCGAACGCAAGCAAAACGAAATATCCGGCGACGCCGAACGTCGTAAAGATCGCGTGAGCGCACCAAGCGCCCGGAACGCCGGCCAAATTCTCAACCCGTTCGGACACCGTGTAAATAAAACGACTCGGCGCGTCCGAAGGCGAGTAACTTAAGACCGAAACGCAAAGGAAAATCCAAACGACGAACAGCAAAACGCCGAACGCGAATTTTCCTAAGGTCTCTTTGTATCTGTCTTTAGGTTTGGCCAAAACGAAACGCTTTCCGGGAACGCGCCGCTCGACGGAACGGAACGCGTCGCCTTTTTAGGTTTAAAATGTTGACGCCGACGCGGACGCGCGGCGACTCGGCCCGCGTCGCGACGATAAGAACGCGGGGCAAAGGAGGAGGCAAACGCGACGGCGCCGAACGCGCGACGAGGGACGCCGCCGCTTAAGAATCGCGGTTAAACGCTCGAATCGAAAACCGCGCGACTATTTGGACGCTTGCGCCGCGGCGGTTTGGCGACGAGCGGCGTTGAGCGCGTTCAGCAGAAGCATCGTAACGGTTAGCGGGCCGACGCCGCCCGGAACCGGAGTGATCGCGCTCGCGACTTCCTTCGCCGACTCGAAATCGACGTCGCCGACGAGCTTCGAAACCTTAATCGGCGCGCCGTTTTCGTCGACGCCGTCTTTTTCGACGCGGTTAATCCCGACGTCGATAACGACCGCGCCCGGCTTGAGCATATCGCCGGTAACAAACTCCGGCTTGCCGATCGCCGCGACGACGATATCGGCTTCGCGGAGAATTTCGGCGAGGTTTTCGGTGCGGCTGTGGCAAACCGTAACGGTCGCGTCGGCGCCGATTCCCTTTTGCAGAAGAAGGAGCGCCGTCGGTTTGCCGACGATGTCGCTGCGACCGAGAATCGCGACGCGCTTGCCCTTCGTTTCGATGTTCGAACGGACGAGGATTTGTTGGACGCCGTAAGGAGTGCAGGGGAGGAAACGCGGACGGCCTTGCGAAATGAGCCCGACGTTTTCCGGGTGGAACGCGTCGACGTCTTTTTCCGGGTCGATCGCGTCCAAAACGCGTTGTTCGTCGATTCCCTTGGGCAGCGGAAGTTGAATGAGAATCCCGTGAATCGTCGGGTCGGCGTTCATTTCGGCGACGAGCGCGAGAAGCTCTTCGGTCGTCGTTTCGACGGGAAGGCGGCGCATGACGCTCTTCATTCCGGCTTTGACGCAAGCGGCTTCCTTGTTGCGGACGTAAACTTGGCTCGCCGGATTTTCGCCGACGAGAACGACGGCCAAACCGGGCTGAACTTGCGTTTCGGCGACGAAGCGCGCGACGTCCTCTTTGATTTCGGCGCGGATGATTTCGGCCAAGCCTTTGCCGTCGAGAATTTGAGCGGTCATAACGTTCCTTGGGGGGGCTCTCTTGGACGCCGAGTTCGGAAGCGCGCTCGAAGCAAGAAAGCGTTCGAACGGGGGCGTCGGGGCGATTTGCAAAAAAGGGGGAAGCGAAGCGCGGGCGACCGGCGTCGACCGATAAACCCGCTCAACGCAATTTTACAACGTCTTTCGCCGAAAACAAAGGGGCTTCGCGTCGTTTTCTCAATCTTTCTCGATTCCGTCGTCCGTTTATTCCGCGCGACGCGTTCATTCGTTTTTTCGCGCAAATTTTGACGCCGCGTTTTCGGCGTTTTTTGCGTCTTGTCGCCGCGAGAACGCCGGAAAAAACGGTTTGCGCGGTTTGGCGAAGAGCGCGGAACGAAGCGAAGAAAGCGAACGTAACGAATAAACGAGCGACGCGTCAAAGTTTGACGCGTTCTTCGGCGCGGAGTTTTTCGACGATTTCGCGAACATGGAGGCGCAGTTCGGCGTCGGTTTCGAGCGCTTCGGCGACGTCGCGGGCTCCGCGGAGCGTCGTCGAATGGTCGCGGTTCGAGAATTCGCGACCGATTTCTTGAAACGTCGCGTCGGTCAGTTTTCGCGCGAGGTAAAAAACGACGTTGCGCGCCAAAACGAGCGTTTTCGAACGTTTTTTGCTCCGCATTTCGACGACCGAAACGGAAAACTGCTTCGCGACCGCTTTCAAGACGCGGTCGAGCGTCCAAGTCGGCTCCGGATTTCGCGCTTCGAGGAGCGCTCGAAAGTTTTCCGAGGACGGAGAGCGCGTTCGGTTCGCGAACTCTTGCGCCGCTTGAACGAGCGTTCCGCAAACGCCGCCGATCGACGCGGGCGAGTTTTCGACGCAAAAATCGACCGTCGCCGCGTCGAGCCGAAGGCCGAGTTTGTCGGCGGCGCGTTCGACGACGAAACGTTTCGTTTCGCGAGTCGGGAGACGGGTCGGAACGAGGAGACCGGCCCCGAGGCGCGCGGCGAGTTCGGGCGAAAAACCGCGAATTTCGTCGGGCGCTTTTGTTAAAGTAACGATAACAAGTTTTCGTTCGCGGGCGGCGGCGTCGAGAATCGGCAAAAACTCCGATTGCGCCGCGTCGCGTTCGGCGAGAACGTCGGCGTTTTCGATCGCGACGACGCGAGCTTGCGTCAGCAGCGTTCGGAAAATTTGCGTTTGATCGCGCCGAATCGCGTTGGTAAGGGCGCGCGCGAAATCGGCGCCGGAGAGATAATAGAGCGTTTTATTGGGTTCCGCGAGTCGTCGGCGTTGGCAAATTCCTTCGACGAGGCGCGTTTTGCCGGAACCGCTCGGCCCGTAAAAGACGAGCGGGGTGAAGAACGACGCGTCCTCCAACGGGCGCCAACCGACGACGCGGGGCGTCGCGCGGCGAGCGGAGGCCGTCGAATCGGAACCGTTCGTCGCGTCGCGACCGTCGAGCGGGAAGAGGGTCGGCGATTGGCGGTCGTCGACGCGAACGGCGTCGCGGTCGAAAATAGCGTCGAAATCGGCGTTCGTCGCGTCGTCGGCCGCTTGACGGAAGAGCGTTTCAAGGTCGGAGCGCGACGAAGAGCCGCCGAAACGCGTCGCGTCGTCGGGGTCGAGCGGGGCGCCTAACGGGCGTTCGAAGATCGGAACGCCGTCGACGGCGAAACGAACCGCGAGTTCGGCGAGTCGGTTTTCGGGGCCGGCGACGAAGCCGCCGAGAAGCGCGTTCGGCGAAAACGGGTCGGCTTCGAGCGCGACGCCGTCGTCCGAGACGGCGGGAAAGGTCGGAAGCGCGAGGACGCGACGAAGGGGGGCGGAAGACGCGACGGACATCGGAAACGGCGAAAATTTTCGGGAAAAATAGGGAACGAAAAAGGGAGGGAACGGGCGCGACGAAAGCGCTTTTGTCAATATTACTATAGGGCGCGTTTTTAAGACGCGTTTTCGCGCGTCGCGTCGAGCGGAGGCGGCGCTTTCTCGCGGCTTATTTGCGAACGACGAATTCGACGTCGATCGGTTCGTCGTCGGCGGACGTCGCGCGTCGCGTCGCGGCGGACGATCGGGCGGCGTCGCGGTCGACCGTTTCGACGTCGATCGGCTCGTCGTTCGCGGGGGTCGACGCGTTAGGCGCGAAGTCGGTCGCGTCGGCGAAGGGGGAAGCGAAACCGTCGCCGAAACGATAGGCGCGAAAAACGGAAAACGGGCCGTTCGCTTGCCGGTAAAGATCGACGCCGCAACGACGAATCGCGCCGAGGAGCGCGCGTCGCGTCGGAACGAAAAGCAAAAGCGCGCCGAAAACGTCCGAAACGAAACCGGGTAAAATAAGCAAAAGAGCGCCGAGGTTGCCGTATAGGTAATTTTCGACGGCTTGCGACGAAAAGCCGCGTTGCGCGAACGGCCCGCGCGCTCCTTGAACGCGAAGCAGGCTCATGCCGAGGAAGGAGGTCGCCAACGCTAAAAGGAGCGTCGACGTCCAGCCGATCCGCTCCGCGACGAGGAAAAAAACGGCGAATTCTAAAACGGGATACAATAAAAGCGCCAAAAAAAACATAAAGCGCGTTCTTTCTAACGGCGGCGAGCCGGAAATAAGGGCGGTCGGGGGAAGACGGGCGATCGTCGAACGGCGAACGATTTTACCTTGCGACGGCGAAACGACGGCGACGCGGGAAACGTTTCCGGCGCGCTCGCGAAACGTGGGGCGAACGACCCGTTTAACAAATTGTATCAAAAAGAACGAAAAAAGCAACTTCTCGCGGCTCGGAAAATGGGGAAGCGGAAAAAAAGTCCGAGGCGACGCGTTAAAAAAGATAGAAATAAAGAAATAGAGAAAATAGGAAGCGCGTCGTTTCGGAAAAATTGGGAGGGAAACGCGAATTGCTCTCGAAGAAAAGATGAAAATTTGATACGATCGTTAAAATTGGGCCAAGCGGCAAAAAAGTTAAAAAACTTCTAACGCGAGCGGCGACGGCGGACGATAAAGAAGAAAGAGAACCGGCGCCTCGAGGCGTCGACCGAGGCGCCGCGCGACGGCGAGCGTCGAAGTCGACCCCTTGAAACGGCTCGGTCGCCTCGTCGAAAAGAAGAGAATATAAAGAAAATTGGTTAAAATTTGATAATCTGAACGCTAAATCCTCCGCGCTCGTTTACCGGAGCGCCGCGAGGGACGCGCGAGAAGGGAACGCTTCGACAATGACGAAGAGAACGACGAAAAAAAGCCGCGTCGCGCAAATCGCGATTCTTTTGACGCTTTTAGGGGGTTGGTCGAGCGGCGCGTCGAGCGCTTGGGCGCAAGCCGCGGGGTTCGCGTCGTCGCGTCAAGCGGCTCCGGCGCGCGCCGAGAGCGGTTCCGCCGGCGTCCGCGAATTTGTTTCGAATTTGAATCCGTTTAAACCGCGCGAAACGGAGGGATCGACGAACGTCGTTCCGCAAGGGCCGGCGCGCGTCTCGTTCGCGAACGTTCCGGCGAGTTTGCCGACCGCCGAGCAAGAGCGCGCGGCGTTGATCGGTCGTCGTTCGCCGTTCGACTCGGCGTCCGCTCCGATTCCGGCGGCGCCCGCTCCGGCGCGCGCCGCGAACGTCGCGTCGTCCGCTCCGACCGCGTCGCGTTCGGGGAGCGCGACGGATGAACCGCGAACGTTCGGAACGACCCGCGCGGCGGTCGCGAGTTTGAACTCGTCCCGGCGTTCGGCGACGACCGGCGTTTTGGCGTCGAAAAAATCGTCGACCGGCGGCGTCGCGGCGTTGTTGCTCGACGAGTTGGAAGAGGAAATCGGCGACGCGTCGGTCGAATCGACCTTCGACGCGCCGAACGGTTCGTCGCGTCGGCGTTCGTCGGCGCGCGTCGAACGGCGCAGTTTGCGCGGCGAACAAGGGCTCGGTTCGCTCGAATTGCTCGAAGAATCGCTCCTTGAAGAGACGGCGGACGCGTCCGAAGATTGGTCGGAAGAGAGCGCGGCGGTCGCGAGCGAAGACGCCGACGAAAAAGCGACGGCGCGCAAGAGCCGTAAAACGAGTCGAAGCGCGCGAAAACCGGCGGCGGAAACCGACGCGTCCCTCGTCGGACCGGCGATTCCCGATTTCTCGACGGCAACGGAAGAGATTGCGGACGACGCGGACGATCGGGAGGACGACGCGCTTTTGACCGAATCGGAAACGACGGAAGAATACGCCGATTACGTCGACGAGGAAAGCGGGGAAGACCGAGAGGTTTCGGAAGACGAAGAATTGGCGGAGGACGAAGACGAGGCGTTGTCGCTTGTCGCGTCGCCCGAATCGGCTCGCCGTTCCGCGTCCGGAAGACGCGCGGCGACGGCGCCGAAACGAACGGAATCGGCGGAACCGGCGGACAACCTCGACGGCGCGGCGCCCCTTAGCGAACTCGACGAACGTTTCGGCGCGTTTTTCCAAGAAGACGCCAAAATTCAAACGAACGCCGAAAAGTCGAGCGAGCGCGAACCGGCGACGAACCGAGCGGACGCGAACGGCGGCGCTTGGCGCGTCGCGGAAGTTAAGGAAACGAAAGAAGCGGAGACGACCGTTTCGTCGCGTTCGCCGATCGTCGAAATCGAAACGATCGGGCCGAAAAATTTGGTCGTCGGGCAAGAGTCGACGTTCAAAGTGCGGGCGCGCAACGTCGGGAGCGTCGCGGCGCGGAAGCTGGTCGTAACGACGGAACTGCCGGAAACGGTCGCGGTCGCCGCCGTCGACGCGAAGCTCGGGCAAGCGCAAATCAAGACGCGCGAGGTCGGGTTCGACGGCGAATCGCGGCGCTGCGTTTGGGAAGTCGGAACGCTCGACGCGGGCGCTTCGGCGGAACTCGAATTGACGATGACGCCGCAAAAACGGAACGCGTTCGAGTTGGTCAGCCGTTTCGAATGCGAACGAGTGTCGGCGCGAACCGGCGTCGAGGTCGTCGAGCCGATTCTGGAAGCGCGCGTCGAAGGGCGCGACGCGATCGAATGGGGCGTCGAGGACAAATACCGCCTCCGTCTGCGCAACGTCGGGAACGGCGACGCGGAAGACGTCGAACTTTTCGTCTCGACCGGCGAAACGACCGCGTCGCAACGTATCGGCGTCCTGAAAGCGGGGGAAGAAAAGTCGATCGAGATGGCGGTCAAAACCGTTTTGGACGACGAGATTTCGATCGAAGCGCGGGCGACCGGCGCTTACGGAGTCGAAGCGAAGGCGGCGAAGAAGATCGCCGTGTTGCGCGGCAAGCTCGACGTCGCGATCGAGGCGCCGGAGTTGCAATTCGTCGACGGCGAGTTCGAAGCGCTGGCGCGGGTGAAGAACGTCGGCGACGCGCCGCTTGAAAACGTCGACGTCGCGGCGCAAATTCCGGCGTCGGGCGGGGGGCTCGCCTGCGACGGCTCGGCGCGTCGCAACGTCGAAAAAGGGCGCGTTTACTGGACGATTCCGCTCCTGCGTCCGAACGAGGAAATCGTCTTCAAGACCCTTTGCCGCTTGACCGAAACGGGCGACGCGACCTTCGCCGTCGTCGGCGCCGATCAAACCGGCTTGACCGCGCAAAACGAAACGACCGTTCAAGTCGAGTCGATCGCCGTCTTGGCGATGCGCGTCAACGCCCCGAAAGACCCGGTCGCCGTCGGGAAGGAATGCGTTTACGAACTCGTTATCGAGAACAACGGAACGAAAGAAGCGACGGAAATCGAATCCGGCGTCTTCCTCGGCGTCGGCTTGAAGCCGGTCGCCGTCGAAGGCGGACTCGGAACGGTGAGCGAAGCGGAATCGAAGGTGATCTTCCGCAAGATTGAAACGCTTCCGGCCGGCGAGCGCGTCGTCTTCCGCGTCCGAGCGCAAGCGGTCGACGCCGGGAATCACAAGGTGCAGGCGATGTTGCAGTCCCTCCCGGAACAAGCGCGCTTGATGAGCGAAGAAATGACGTATTGTTACGAACGACCGACCGGACGCCGACAAAGCGGCAAATCGCCGTCGATGGTCGCGCTCGAACCGTCCGAAACGGACGCGACGACTCGACGTTAAGCGAAAACGCGACAAAACGGCGAAGTTGGGTCGAATTTAACGGAGGAATTGGAGGCGAGCCGAATCGCTTCTCCGGCGAAAGTCGGGGAACGCGGTTCGACTCGTTTTGTTTTTGACGCTTGGTGAAATAAGGAAGAGTCGATAAGATGCGAGAAATAGGGAGAACGGCGAAAACGGAGTGGGAAACGCGACCGATCGCCGACGCGTCGCGAACGCCGTTCGGGTCGCCGACGGTTCGGCTGCGTCGCCTTTTCGCTCCGCTTGGCGTCGACGTTTCGCTGAAATTAGAGTCGGCGAACTTTCCGAGCGGTTTGAAAGACCGAGCGGCGCGGGCGATGGTCGACGCGGCGGAAAACGTCGGGCTTTTAACGCCGTCGACGAAAATTTTCGAAGCGACGAGCGGCGGCGAAGGGCTTGCACTCGCGTTCGTCGCGGCGGCGCGCGGGCTCGACTTAACGCTCGTCGCGCCGGAGCGCTTGTG
>JAZQAP010000471.1:0-2313 GCA_045545275.1 Thermoguttaceae bacterium
CGATTCGCGCGATTTTCCCGGGCCGTTGCTTCCGTTACGAAGCGGTCGACCCGAGCCACGAAAACACTTTTTACCAATGCGAAGAGCTCGTCGTCGACAAGAACATTTCGGTCGCCAACCTGATCGCGACGATGAAAACGATTTTGAGCCAAGTCTTCAAGCGCGACGTTAAAGTCCGTCTTCGCCCGGGTTACTTCCCGTTCGTCGAACCGGGTTTCGAACTCGACCTGAACTGCCTTCTCTGCGGCGGGAAAGGCTGTCCGACTTGCGGCGACGGCTGGATCGAGCTGATTCCTTGCGGCCTTATTCACCCGGAAGTTCTGCGACACGGCGGAATCGACCCGAAAGAATACAGCGGTTTCGCGTTCGGCGTCGGCCTCACCCGCTTGGCGATGATGAAGTTCGGCATTAAGGACATCCGCTACCTCAACTGCGGCGACCTCCGCGTCAACGAGCAATTTACGACGCTCGTTTGACGTTTGAACGCCCGTCGACGCGCCGTTCGTTTCGTCGTTTTCCCTTAACGCGGCGAAGCGAACGACGCCGCGTCGTTTTTCTTATTTCCGTTTTTTCCTTTCCTACCTTACTCTTTTTCTCTAAATTATCGCCGTTTTACCCCGTCGCCGCCTTCGAACGCAACGTTATGTCGAAAAAATCCGCCCCAACGCCCCGTTATTACTCGGAAGACGCGGTTTATTACGCTTCCGCCTGCGCGCCGATGCGTCGAGCCGCCGACGACGGTCGCGTCGAGTTGCGCGCTTTCACGCACGGACATTATTTCGGCGAATCGCTTCCGAACGACCTGCTCCCCGGCCTTTGCACGGTCGGTTATTGGAACGCGCGATCGGAGCAAAATTGGACGCTCGATTGGCACCGCAACGAAGGCGTCGAACTCAATTTCCAAGCGAGCGGAAGCAATTCGATCGGTATAAGCGGTCGCGAAATCGTTCTCAAACCGGGAGATATGACGATTACGCGACCTTGGGCGCTCCACCGTTTCGGCGTTCCGAACGTTCGACGCGGCGTTCGCGTTTGGGCGATGATCGACTTGCAAATTTCCGCGCCGAACTCCCCTTGGGTTTGGCCGTCTTGGATCGTTTTGACCGACGCCGACAAAAAACGGGTCGAATCGATCGTGCTTAACGGCGACGAATCCGCGTTATCGCTCTCGAAAAAACGCGCCGAACCTTGGAAAGAACTCCTCAAAGAACTCAAAAAAGAAGGCGCCGCGCCCAACTTTTCCCGCGTCGCAATCCTTTTAAACGAAATATTTTACGTCATTCTCGAAACCGACGGCGCCGGCGACGCGTTCCATCCGTCGGAAGAGTCGCTGACGCGCCGCATCGTTCAAGACTTTTTGCTCGACTTCGAAGCGCGCCCCAGTTCGTTGCGCCACCGTTGGACCGTTCCTCAAATGGCGCGCAAATGCGGAATGAGCCCGGCGAATTTCTTCCTCCGCTTTCACGAGCTGACGAACGCGTCGCCGAACCAATACTTAAACGCCGTTCGCATCAAAAAAGCGACGGAACTTCTCGCCGACGACGCGACTCGTTCGATCGCGTCGCTCGCCGAAGAAGTCGGATTCGCGTCGAGCCAATATTTCGCCACCGTTTTCAAAAAACTTGTCGGTCAAACGCCGTCCGAATACGTCGCGCGTCTTAAAAAAGACGATTAAAAAATTTTTAACTCCTCCGCGTTCTCTCTTATCTCATTGCGCCGCGTCCTTTACGATCTTCTTGCGCGTCGCGCCAACGTTCAAAATTCTCTATTAGACTCTTTTAAACGTCTTTTTGCTTGCTTTCTTATCAAGTTCTTTTTATAATAACGCATAACGATTCGAGCGCCCCCAAAACGCTATTTCGGTCGTTTAGCGCTATTTTTCGCGCGTTTCTTTCCCCCCCGTTGACGCCGTTTTTCATTTTTCCCCGATTAATTAATCGCGTCGTTTGCGCTTCCTTGAACCGCCTCGACGCGACGGAGACCATTTCGATGCAAAAGCTGAATAGACGCGGTTTTATCGCGACAAGCGCGGTCGGAGCGCTCGGTTTCGCCGCCCTGCCGTCCTCGTTTTCGACGCCGTTCGTTTTCGCCGACCGTCCGCGAACGAAGCTCCGTTTGGGGCTCGTCGGTTGCGGCGGTCGCGGGCTCTTCTTGACGGCGTTCCTTTCGCAAATTCCCAACGCCGAGATCGTCGCCGTTTGCGACCCCGACCGAAGTCGTTTGGCCGCCGCAAAAAAGAACTTCCCGAAAGCGAAAGACTCCGTCGATATGCGCGCCGTCTTCGCCGACCCGAACGTCGACGCCGTTTTGATC
>JAZQAP010000472.1:0-3698 GCA_045545275.1 Thermoguttaceae bacterium
ACACGTTTACCGCGACCCTTTACCTCTCGAATCGTCTCGACGTCGGCGACCGTCTCACGCTCCGTCCGACGATCGGCGTCGACTCGGAACACTCTTGGCTCTACGGCTTTGCCGAAAACGCGATCGACGGCGAGTCCGGAAACGGCGTCGCGGTCGATTACTACATGAACATGTTCGCGCAAAACTATGCCTACGCCAAGACTTACTACAATCGCAACACCGCTCGCGTCGGGCTTTCTCTCGCCTGCGACGCGCCGGCCGGTTTTGCGGGACTTAACGCTCGCGTCTTCTACGGCGTCAAACTCGGCGGCGACGACGCGCCGGAATTATCGTATCGCTCCGACCAATATTATTTTAAGGACATGGCGTCGCACGAAATGGGCGACAGTTCGTTAAACGTCGGCGGCGGCGGTTTTATGCGCCTGAATCGTCAAAAGACGCTGACCGCGACCGGCGACGTCAACGCGATTTGGTATAAAAACGCTCAAACGTTCAACGTTACCGGCGGCGTTTCGTACCGCTTCTAACGTTCGACGCGTTAAAAGTTTAACTCCTTTTCGCCGCGGCTCGGAACGCTCGGAGCGCTCCGGTCGCGGCGTTTTCGCGAACGCCTCCGCTCGCGCCAATTTTTGCATTACACGCCGCCGCATTTGTTTTATCGCCCGACCGTCGACGCTCGCGGACGAACGCCGACCATAATAGTAGAAATGATTCGCCATGAAGCCCGCCGTCTCCCGAGGAACCGTTCTCGAACGCCTTCGACGCCTTCTCTTCGCCCCGGCGCGACTCCTCGCCGTCGGCGCGCTAACGTTGGCGTTCGTCAATGTAAACGACGCGTTCGCGCAACATTACGCCATGCCGAACGTAGACTTTACCGTCGACGCGGGCGAAACGCTCGACTTGTCGCAGTATGTTTATGTTCCCTCGCAAAACTACGACTCCGTTATTAAACTTAACGGCGGCTCGATTATTCTCTCTCGATACGCTACGACAACGCGTTATAATTCCAACGCGCGCTCTATCAGTACAATCTTCGCCCGACGACGACGTTAACCGACGAGCGACAAATAGCTTACGCCGAATTCATCAAACAACGCTACGGCGAAGTCGTCAAAGACGAGAACGGCGTTATCGTTTCCTCCGAATTAGAAACGCGCGTAGGAAAACCGATCGAACGATATTACGAACGCTCCGGCCATATCCTCGATCTTAGCGGCGGAGGCGCGATTACCGTGCTGACGACTCCCAACGCGTTTAACTTAAACGATATTCTTGTCGCGCCGCAAGAAGTCGTGGGCGCGCTTGTTAAAAAAGGTCCGGGCGGCCTCGTTTTTGAAAACCATACGCTCGAATTTTCGCGAAACGAAAAGGGCGAATTATCCGTCGTCGAAGCATACGTCGGAAAATCGACGTTTCATAGCGCGGTCGACGTTGAAGACGGCGATTTCATCGTTTTCGGCGACTCGCAATTCCTGGGCGACGTCGCCGTTAAAGGCGCAAACTCCTGTTTCGTTCTCGACCAAGGAACGCATACGTTCGACGCGGACTTCTTATGCGACGGCGGAACCGTCGGCTTTGGAGGCCACGACGGCCAAAACCAAAAAGTCGTTTTTAACGGCGACGTGGAAGTCGGCGGCGGCTATTTTTTCTCCTACGGCGACGTTGAATATAACGGCGAAATTCGCGTCGAAGGTCAAAGTTTAGCCTTCTTTACGAGCGAATACGACGGCGCGCGCGGCCGCGCTAAATTTAGCGACGATAGTAAAATAATTGTCGACGGCGCCGGCGTCGCCGAGACGCGCTTAGCCGCCAACGCCAATTGTTTGCAAGTCGATCTTCAAATCGATAACGACGGCGTCGTATTAATTTGTAACGCGGATCAAAAAATCGACGACGAACCGTTCAAAAACGAATATTTCGTTACCTACGACGAATATCAAACGCCGACGATTTTAGAATGGGAGGCCGGACGCGATAATATCGAACAAGCGCTCGCGCTCGATAACGTTCTAAATCGCGAGATTACCGGAAACGGTTCCTTGCTCTTCTCGACGCTCGGCGAAAAATTTTCCGACGAAGCCGACGCGGCTAACGGTTATACGGTCGTTCTCGACGCCAAAAATCAAGCCCAAGAAACATACGACGAGGGCCTATTCGATTTTTCCGGAAAAACGACCGTCGGCAGCGCGTTTCTTGTTGTCAAAGGCGGTTCAAACTACGGTTCCGCAACCGCTTCAAGCCAATTTGACGTATACGGAGAAAGCTATCGTTTAGATTCGGTTTCGGAAAAAGGCGCTCGTTGGGAAGTCCGGAGTTGCGGGATGCTCGGTTTCTACCGCGGCGACGAAACGGATCCGACGAAGGCTCCGTCGATTTCGGCCGGTCGCGTTCGTTTCCATAACGGTTTGTCGAACGGCGAAGACGCTAACGCCGATTTAAATAATTTTATAACCAAAGGCTCGCGTATTTGGATTGACGCGACTTATCGGGACGAAAACGGAAAAATCGCGCAAGTCGACCACAAATTAGGCGCGATCAACGCCAAAGAACTCATTTTTGGTTCCGGAACGGAAATCTGGTACGACGGCGTGTCAAGCGTCGCGCCAAACGTCAAAATGACTTTCGAGCTAAACGCGGACGCTATCGGAATCGGCGACAATGTTCCGATCGTGCGCGCAACCGACGAGGAAATCTCAACCCTTTTCAGCCAAGCGCTTTTAGTCGACGCAAGCTACAAACGCAACGATCCGAATTCCAACTCGATGGCCGGAACGGTTACCGTAACCTCGCGCAACCTCGCCGATTACGCGTCCGACGTCGGAATGAGCGCCGAAGAAATCAAGTACGCCCAAAAACTCGACGAAGCGCGCCTCCGAACCGAAGCCGACCAAGCGTTCAACGACGCCCTGTACAACGAAACCGACGCCTCCAAGGTTACGCAAACCATTCGCAACCTGTCGCTCCTCGGGTACGATATGTTGAACGCGCAAGGGCGCTTCGGTAATCCGACCAGCGCATTCTTCGGCGGCTCCGGCGTCTCCGGAGAAGCCAAACGCGGTCAAGAAGCGGAAGAGGATTGGGACGACAAAGAAACGCCGAAACAAGAAAGCGCCGTCGAAAAAGAACAAAACCTCGACCCTTTCAAACGAACGCTTTGGGCCGCCTACACGCATACGTCGGTCGAGGGCGACGATTACTCGTTCGGCGGGGAATCAAAACCCACGGCTACAAATTACGCCGCGACGGCGTAATCGGCGGCGTCAAACGACAAATCGACGCGACGACCTCCGGCGGCCTTTTCTTTGGAATTTCGACGCCGGAAATCACGTCGAATAAAGAATTTAAAGGTCGCTTAGAAAACGGCGCGTCGTATGGCTATTTCGCGTCGTCGATGGAAATGACCGACTTCCAATTCGCCGTTCACGTCGAAAAAGTTTTCGCCGACGTTTGGGAACTTGCCGCGTATGTCGGCGGCGGAACGCAGGCAATGGATTGGGAGCGCAAGGTTAACCTTACAAACGGCGGCCTTTACGGTTTTGACGCAAGCGGTTCCGGCAACACGTTTACCGCGACCCTTTACCTCTCGAATCGTCTCGACGTCGGCGACCGTCTCACGCTCCGTCCGACGATCGGCGTCGACTCGGAACACTCTTGGCTCTACGGCTTTGCCGAAAACGCGATCGACGGCGAGTCCGGAA
>JAZQAP010000473.1:0-23033 GCA_045545275.1 Thermoguttaceae bacterium
TTTTTCAACCGCTTACTTCGCGGTCGTTTCAAACGTGTAAACGCCGGAACCGACTTCGAAAACGGCGGCGTCCGAACGTTTTTCGTCGACGCGGCGGGCGAAATCGCCCCCGACCGTCGCGGCGCATTCTTGCGTTTTCGCGTCGCAAGGTACGACGACGCAAGCGCTTGCGTTCGGCGGAACGACGACGTTCAACGTCAATTTCGTTCGGGCGTCGTTCCAGCGCCACTCGGAAACAATCTCGCCGTAAGGCGATTCTACGACGCCGCGCGCCCACGTCAGCGGTTCGCGTCCCGGCGCCGCGATTTCGTTCAAACCGCATTTCGGCTCGACGACAAAGCGTTTGAAACCAACGCTTTCCGGCGCGACGCTCGCGACGACGACGTCCGGCGCTCCGGCGAGTTTAATCCCGCAAATCGATTGGAAGAACCACGCCGACACGTCGCCGAACATCACGTGATTCAGCGACGTCCCCTTCGAGACGTTCCAAGTCTCCCAAAGCGTCCCGGCGCCGCTGCGAATCCAATAGCCGTAAGACGGAATTTCTTCTTGAAGCGCCATCGCCAACGCGACGTCGTGCCGCCCGCCTTCGCTGAGCGTTCGCAGGACGTATTTCGCGCCCAAAATCCCGACGTCGAAGCTCGTATCCGCTTTATCGACAGCGCTTAGCAACTTCGCGAAAACCGCCGCTTGCTCCGCCTCGGGCAAACCGGCCGCAACGCCTTGGTGAATCGGGCAAGCCTGCGCGGTAATACTCTCGACCGAGTACGCGCCGTCTCCCTTGTAAATCGCGGCGTTGTACGACTTGCGAATCTTTTCGGCCAACGCGGAGTACTTTTCGAAATCGGCGTCTTTCCCGAGAATCTTCGCCGTTTGCGCGACGATTTTCGCGTCGAGGTAATAATAACCGGTCGACGTAACGTCCGCCGGCGTCGTCGTTTTCACCGGACACCAGTCGCTAAGGCCGTGCGAAACGATCCCGTTCGCCAGTTCGCGCGACGTCATGTAATCGACGTATTTCTTCATCGACTCAAACGAATTTTCGAGAACGCGAACGTCGCCGCGATAAACGTACAGATACCACGGAATCATCACAAGCGCGGAGTCCCACGCCGGGCCGTTCCCCCAAGGATAGCCCCAATCGCCGGTCGGGACGATGCCGGGCAAATTCCCGTCGGCTTTTTGCTCGTCGCAAAGATCGGCGATCCACTTCTCGTAACCGACGGTATTTTCCCAGTTATACATCGCCAATTCGGCGGCGAGTTGCGCGTCGCCCGTCCAACCGTTCTTTTCGCGATGCGGGCAGTCGGTCGGATAACCGGCGACGTAGTTGCCGCGATACGAATTGAGCGTCCACTTTTGAATTTCGTTCAGAAGCGCGTTCGACGATTCGAACGTCCCCGCCGACGCGAAATCGGTGTTGACGACGCAGATCGTAAAGTCTTCCGGTTTCGGCGCTTGACGCAAGCCGACGACTTCGATAAATTGGAAACCGTTGTAAGTGAAGCGCGGCTCGAACGTTTCGCCGTCGGCGCCGTTGCAGAAATAGAAGTCGGTTTGGAACTCGCCCTTATACCCGGTCAGGTTGGCGGGCGTTCCCTCCATAAAGTGCAGGTCGATGTACGAGCGCTCGATCGCGCCCTTGCCGTCGACGCGCTCCGAATAACGGAAACGCACGACGTCCCCCGCCTCTTGCCCGTTCAGCGAAATCCGCGCCCAACCGGCGACATTGCGTCCCGCGTCGACGACCCAAACGCCCGGCGCGACTTCCTTAACGCTTTTCGCCGCAAAGGTTTCCGTTATCCGCGACGGCGCAATGTTCTGCGCGGCGAGCCGTTCGTTCGCGACCGGCGCCGGGACGACGACGGCGTTCCCCAAGATTTCGCGCTTCCAACGCCCGTCGACGATTTCGCCTTGACGGATGCAGTCGAAGAGAACGGGGCTCGTCGAGTAAGTCCAGCTCGAGTCGGTCGCGACCGTTTGCGACGTACCGTCGTCGAAGACGAGTTCGAGTTGCGCCCGAACGCGCGGGAAGTCCCGCCAAGGCGCCGCGTCGAAGTTCCAAGTAACGATCGAACGGACGTCGTACCAGCCGTGCCCGAGCAGGAAGCCGAGTTCGCGAGTCGTTTTCGACGCGTTTTCCCCGCCGTTTTGGAAGCGGTCGGTAACGTCGAACACGTTGTAAAGACAGCGACGGTCGTATCTTGTGAACGCCGGCAGCAGAACCGCGTCGCTAATTTTTTCGCCGTCGAGGTAAGCCTCGAACGTGCCGGGCGCGCAGACGGCCAGCGTCGCCGATTTCACTTTCTTCGCGACGTCGAACGACTTTTGGAAGAACGGCGAGACCGTTTCGGTTCGGCGGCGGAGTTTTCCCCAAGGCCCGGCGTCGGCGTCGGCGTATCGAACTTTCGCGGCGCACCAAGCGTCGGACGACGCGGCGTCAAATTCGAGTCCGTTCCAACCTTTCGTCGGTTCAAGCGACGCGAGCCAATCGGTTCCGGTCGCGAACGAAACGACGGTTTCCGCCGGAACGCCGAAACGGTTTGGCTCCGCTAAATTCTTCGGAGCGTTCGACTTATCGAGCGTTTTCACTTCGAGTTTCGCGATCAACGCCGTCGGGCGCGTCGTTCCGTTGCCGAATTTCGTTCCGGTATCGTTCTTCGAGTCGTTCGGAACGGCGATCGCGACGACGTTCTTCCCGGGCCGCAAATACGACGAGACGTCAACCGAGCGAAGCTGATCCGGGTTGAACGCCATTCCGATCGTAAAACCGACTTTCGCGCCGTTTACGTAAAGTTCGCACTTTTGATCGGCGGCGAAATAAAGGGTTCCGACGAGGTTTTGCGACTCGAAGTCGCTCGCCGGGCGGTCGATTTCGAACTCGCGACGGAAATACTCCGGCGCAAACCCTTGCGGCGTCTCGGTTTCTTTCTCCGACGCGATCCAAGCGGCGCCGGTCAAATCGACGTTCGGGCGAACCGTTTCCGGCTGACCGATCCACTCGCCGCGCCAATCCGCCGGGTCGACGACGCCTTGCAACCAAGTCGCCGGTTCGCTCCAAGCGCTCGCGACGTCGGCGCCGTCCCAAACGCGAACCTTCCAATAATAACGTTGCAACGACCGGAGCGGCGCGCCGTTATATTCGACAAAAACAGAAGAATCCAACGCGACTTTGCCGCTGTCCCAAACGTCGCCCTCGTCCGCCGCGAGCTTTTCCGGCGTCGACGCGACCAACACCCGATACGCCGTTTGCGTCAGCGCGTAACCTTTCCCGCCGCTAACGTCCTTCGACTTCCAACTCAACCGCGGTTTCGCCGTCCCGACGCCGACCGGGTTTGCCGTCGTTTCGACCGTCGTCCCAAACGGTTGCAACGTCGACGTTTCCGCCGCGCCGACGCTCGACGCGGTCAACGCCGCCGCCCAAAACGCCAGCGCCAACGCCGCGTTTTTTCCGAATAATCGTTTCATTTTAACGTCCCTTAATCCTTGAACGCGCCTTAACAAGAGCTAAAACGAGCCGCGACCGTCGCGACGCGCCGCCCTCGACGCGTTCCTTTCCGCCATTATACCCGTTCGCCGCCGAAAAATAAAGCGCGTCCGGCGAAAAGTCGGGAAAAATCGCCGAAAAAAGCCGCCGACCGTCCGCAAAATTAGCCGCCGCTTACTTTTACCGACTTTCCAAACGCGCTCAAAATTTCCGTCTTTTTCGCGAACGCGCCAAAATTTCCTTGCAATCGTCCGCTCTTTTCGTTAAAATAATAACGACGGCGTTTTCGAGCGCCGCGCCGCCGACGCGTTTTCGCCAACGCGTTGCGACCGTTTGCTTTCCGTTCAACGCAGGAGGTTCCCGATGCGTTCCGTTTCCGCTTTCCTTCGCTCGCTTGCCGCGCCGACGCTCCTGTCGACCGCCCTTGCGCTCCCCCTATTTACCCCGCTTTCTCCATTTTCCGCGTTCGAAAGCGCCGCGGCGCCGACCGTTTTCGCCGACGAAGTTCCGGAAGGCGCCGCGACCCGCGTCGAGTTCGTCGCGTTCGACGGAACGACGCAACGTTATTTCGAACGGCTTCCGGAAAATTTCGCTCCGAACCGCCCGACGACGCTCTTGATCGCGTTGCACGGGCACGGCTCCGACGGGGCGCAAATTTTCGCCGGAAAGTACGCCGAATTTAACGCGCTACTCGACGTCGCGGCGGAACGCGGCGCGATCGTCGTCTCCCCCGATTACCGCGACAGGACGTCTTGGATGGGCCCGGCGGCGGAAAAGGACGTCGCGCAAATCGTCGCGGAACAACGAGATAAGCGCAACGTCGCCCGCGTCGTTATTTCCGGCGCGTCGATGGGCGGCTCCTCGGCGCTGACCTTCGCGGTTCGGCGGCCCGACCTAATCGACGGCGTCGTTTCGATCAACGGAACGGCGAACCACCTTGAATACGAGAAGTTTCAAGACGCGATTTCGGCGTCGTTCGGCGGCTCGAAAACGGAAGTTCCGCTCGAATATAAAAACCGGAGCGCGGAATATTTCCCGGAACGCTTAATCGAGAAACCGTCGGCGTTTACGCTGGGAGGTCGCGACGAAATCGTTCCGCCGGACTCCGCGAAACGCCTCGCCGAAACGCTTCAAAAAATCGGCGGCGACGTCCTCCTTCTTTACCGACCGGAAGGCGGCCATTCGACGACTTACGACGACGTCCGCGCCGCCGCCGAATTCGTTTTCGACGCGCTCGAAAAAGCAAACGACGTCGAGTAACGAACCGTCGGCGACGTTCGCTCCAAACATTGACGTTGCAACCTTTATAAAAAACGAAAAAATTTTTGAAAAGAGACTTTTTCGACGCCGTTTTCAAAAACTAAAGAACGCTTTTCGACGCCCGACGTCGAACGCGCCTTTTCGCAACCTTTCCCCTTTATTTTCAACGATTAAGGTTTTTATATGACGCTTAACAATCCGTTCCTTGCGCTTCTCGGAGCCGTCGCGCTCTCGGTCGCGCCCGTCTTTTCGCTAAGCGTTCGCGCCGAGTCGCCGACCGCCGAAACGCCTCCTAAAGTCGTCGTCGAAATCGACGGCGTCGTCCGCCAACCGTCGTTCGGAACCGTCGCCGGTTCTTGGTTTTACAACGCGGGCCCGGACGGTTCGCAACTCCTTTTGCTCGGCTTTCCGAAGGGCGGCGTCGAGCAAGCTCCGAATTACCGCCTCGTCGCCGATTTGAACTCGGAGTCGGTCGTTCGTTTGACGATTCCGGTCGCGGCGCCGCGCGAACTCGCTTCCGCAAGTTGCAAAATTAAACAACTTGGCTCCGTTCCGGCGACGTTCGCTTGGTCGCGCGATTCGGCAACCGACGCCGTCGAGTTCGCCGCCGCGCCTTCCGCGACGACGCTCGAAACCGAATTTCCGCCGACCGACGTCGCGCTCGTATTGACGATTCAAGCGCCGAATTTCGACGCCATGTCGTCAAACGCCGATTCAAACGCAACCAATGCCAATAAATCGACTTGCGCCGTCGAAATTTCCGATTTTCAAACGACGACGCGCCCAGTCGCCGCGCCTCTTTCGCTCGAACCGACGCGCAAGCCGCAGTCGCTCGATCCGATTCAAACGTCGCCCGACTTCCGCCCGACGCTCGCAAACGCCGCGATTACTTGGGATTGGCGTCTTCAAGACGGAATCGGAACGGAACGCGAACCGCGAACCTTCCTTCAGGCGCTCGAAAAACAACTCCCGCAAGGGCGCGCGCTGCTCGACGACTTAACCGCGTCGCTCGACGACGGAACGTTCGACAATCTAAGCGCTTACGACCCGCAAATCGGCAAAAAAATCGACGCGTTCTCGCCGCGCCTCGACGGTTGGAACGCCGCTTGGGCCGATTTTGAAAAGCGTTTCAACGAACTCAAAATCAAAACTTCCGAAGCAAACGCCGACGCGACGACCGTCGCCCAGCTCAACCGCGACGCCGAGTCGCTTTGGAACGACGTCCGAACGCTGAAACGGCAAATTTTGGTCGAGTCGCCCTTGTTCCAATTCGGCTCGCTACTTTTTGTCAAACACGCGCCGGGCGTTATGTCGCACCAACTTACGCAAGTTTACGGCTACTGCGCGCGCCCCGGCGGCGGGCTTTTCGTCCTCGACGAACCCGGTCGCTCGATGAAAACTCGCGACGTTACGCCGCGCAACTTACCGCTCGGCTCGTATATGACGCCGGAGCTATCCTTCGACGGTAAAACGCTTTACTTCGCTTACTGCGAAACGCCGTCGACGCCGAAACTTTGGCGCGACCCCGAGACGATGGAGCGCCGCTTTCACCTTTACAAGACGTCGCTCGATCAAGTTCTCGCCGGAAAAATCGTCGACGCAACCCGTTTGACCGACGGCCCTTACGACGACTTTTCGCCGCTTCTTCTTCCGGACGGCGACCTCGTTTTCTGCTCGACGCGACGCGGCGGCTTCCACCGTTGCGGCGCCGGGCCCTGTTACGTTTACACGTTGACGCGTTCCAAAGGGGACGGCTCCGACGCGCGCCCGATTTCCTTCCACGAAACGAACGAATGGAACCCTTGCCTAATGTCCGACGGTCGCGTCGTTTACACGCGCTGGGATTACGTCGACCGCGACGCCGTGTACTACCAAAATCTTTGGTCGGCGCGGCAAGACGGAACCGACGTCCGCATTCATTACGGCAACAACACATTCAACCCCTGCGGCCTTTGGGAGTCGAAGGCGATTCCCGGCTCGTCGAAAACGCTCGCGATCGCCGGCCCGCACCACGGCATGAGCGCCGGAACCGTTGTTACGCTCGACGTTAGCCGCGGCGTCGACGGCCCGGAACCGCTCGAACGTCTCACGCCGGAAGTCCGTTTCCCCGAAGGCGAAGCGCCGCTTCCGTCGGTTCCGCAACTCCCGCATTTAAGCGACTTCGATTACGTTCCGACCGTTTTTTGGCAAGCGACGCGGGAAGCGGAGCGCGCCGAGCAAACGGTCGAGGAACGCCGCTGGCCGGTTCACACGTTCAAATCGCCGCTCCCGCTTTCGGAGAAATACTTCGTCGCGTCGTACAGTTACGACAAACTGATCGGCGAGGCGGGCCCGAACATTCCAAACCAATACGGCGTCTACTTTTGCGACGCGTTCGGGAACCGCGAACTCGTTTACCGCGACCCGAATATTTCGAGCGTTTGGGCGCTCCCGATTCGACCGCGCCCGGTTCCGCCGGCCTCGGCGTCGACGCTCGACGAAACCGCTCGCGACGCCGAGTCGCCAACCGGAACATTCTTCCTACAAAACGTTTACGAAAGTTGGCCGACGAAACTTCCGGCCCAAATTAAGTCGCTGCGAATCGTTCAAGTCTTGCCGAAAACGACGCCGAACGCGAACCAACCGACCGTCGGCGCCGCGAACGCGTCCCCCGGCAAGCAGGTTTTAGGAACGGTTCCGGTCGAAGAAGACGGCTCCGCGCACTTCGAAGTTCCCGCTTGCAAACCGTTGTTGTTCCAAGCGTTGGACGAAAACGGACGAATGGTTCAGGGGATGCGCTCCTTGGTTTACCTCCAACCGGGCGAGTCCGCCGGTTGCGTCGGTTGCCACGAAGACCGAACGGCGGCCGTTCCGAGCGCGAAAACGATCGCGTCGACCAAGAAACCGGCGCGAATCGAACCCGGTCCGGACGGTTCTAAACCGTTCTCGTTCCCGATTTTAGTTCAACCGATTCTCGACAAGAAATGCGTCTCTTGCCACAACGCCGAAAAATCGGAGGGCGGCGTCGACCTAACTTCAACGCCGGAAGGAGCTTACACGAAGTCTTACAACGCGTTGGTCAAACTCGTTCCTTATACCGCTTGGGAAAATCCGAACGGAAATTACGAGCCGATCACCGAGCCCGATCGCTTCGGCTCGCGACCGAGTCGCTTAACGAAACTCTTAAACGACGGGCATTACGACGTTAAACTCGACGCCGACGATTGGGAGCGCCTCAACACTTGGCAAGACGTCAACGCGCTTTTCTACGGCACGTTCAACGTCGAAGACCAAGAGCGGCAGCGTCGCGGCGAACGAATCGACGGGCCCGATCTTGAATGACGTCGCGTCGCTTAATCGACGTTGATAAACGCTAAACCGCGCCAACGGTTCGACTTATCGAATCGCCGGCGCGGTTCTTTATTTTCATTTCACCCTATTGCATTAAAGACTGTTTCAAAAAAATTTCGCCTTCGCCCGTTGACGCGCGCGCCAAAACGACTATACTTAAGATAACGAACTTTGTTTGCAATCCAAGCCAACCAAGGAGGTTTTTCGATGAAGATCGCGGTTCCTTTCGATAACGGGCAAATTTTCGGCCACTTCGGTCAAACGCAAACGTTCAAAATTTACGAAACGGACGGTTCGCAAGTCGTTTCGACGCAAACGCTTGCGGCGGACGGTTACGCGCACTGCGCTTTGGCGAATCTTCTCGCTAAAGAAAACGTCGACGCGTTGATCTGCGGCGGAATCGGCGGCGGCGCGCTCGCGAAGTTAAACGCCGCCGGAATCAAGTTTTACGCCGGAGTCTCGGGCGACGCCGACGCCGCGGTCGCCGCGTTGTTGGCGGGCGAAGAAATCGGCGCGACCGGCCCGACTTGCGGAGGACATTCGCACGACCACGCGCACGGCGGCGGTTGCGGTTGCGGCGGGCACGGGCATTCGCACGACGGCGGTTGCGGTTGCGGCGGTCATTAATCCCGCGCTTAAATCTTAAATTCGCCCAACAAAAAAACGCTCGTCGACGCAAAATCGACGAGCGTTTTTCGTTTTCGGCGCGTTGCCCTTCCGACGTCCGGCGCATTCCTAACGCCTTGTCAAACGTCGGTTTACAACGCCGCTTTTATTCCGTTTTCGTTTCTTTCCCGGCGGCGAACCGCGTCAGTCTCGGCACGAACTCGTTCAGCGACGGCGTCAGCTCCGGGTGCGGGCTGCACAGGATAACGCGCCCCTTCCCATACGGCGCGGCGATAATCGCCGGCGAGTCGATTTGGACGCCCTTGGGCGAGTCGTTTTCGGCGACCTCCGTTCGGAAATACGCCAAGACGTCGTATTCCGGAAGCGGCTCGTATTGCGCCGGAAGCATTATCGGGCCGTTTTGATACGCGATCGTCAACCGTCCGGAACGGTCGCCGCAAACCCGCTTCCCTTCGTCGGTTAGCTCGATTTCAAGAATCGCTTCGCCGCGTTCCCAGTTCCCCTCTTGCAACTTCGCGTTGATCAGCCGCCCGGCGTCGCGGCTCAAATTGACGAGCCCCATATACGCCCCGGCGCACGTTCCGAGGTAGCCGCCGCCGTCGTTCAAAAAGGCGCGCAACTCTCGCCAACCGGCGTCGCCGATCGCCCGCGACTCGCCGTTTCCGGAGCCGCCCGGGAAAAGCACGACGTCGAAGTCCCGCAATTTTCCGGTTTGTATCTCTTCGGCGGAAATAAACTTCGCTTCGAAATTCGGCGTCGCGGCCAAAATTTCCAGCGACGCGTTGGCGCACGTCGGACTCGCGCCGGGCCCGTTATAAACGGCGGCTCGACAGAGCGTCGTTTCTTGCGCCCAAACCGCGACCGTTCCAAGCGTTGCAGCGACAAGCGTTAGCGCTACGGTTAACATCGTCCGTTTCATTGCGATCTCCTTTAAAATCAGCGTTTAAGCGTTCGTCGTTCGACGTCGCGCCGTCTTGAACGTTACTTCGCGTCGAGCGGTTTGCGTCCGATGAAGATGTAACGCGGCATCTTCTTCCAAAAAACCGGACAGTACGGCATTCGGTCGGCGCGCTCGATCAGGCGAACTTCCTCAAATTTTTGCGACAGATACGGCAGATGGTCGCTCGACAAAAACAGGTTGTCGCACGAAAACCAAACCGGCCAAAAGGAACGCGTCGAAAAACTTTGCTTCGCCCGCCCTTCGCTCGGGAATTTGCGCGCGATGTAAAAGTCGACGACGCCGATCGTTCCGCCCGGTTTCAGCGCCTCGTATGCGCGGTCGACGGCGGCGAACCAGTCCGGAATCATCGTCAGCGAGTACGAAAAACAAATCGCGTCGACGCTTCCGCATTCCGGGCGCCACGTCGTCGCGTCCGCTTGCCGCGTCTCGACGTTCGTCCAGCCGTTGCGCTCGATTCGTTTATCGGCGACTTTCAACATCGATTCGGTCAAGTCGACAAGATAAAGTTTCTCCAATTTCGCCAGTTTATCGCCGAGAAACTCCAAGTTCGCGCCGGTGCCGCCCCCCATATCGACCCAAACTTCGCCGGCGCGGGGCTCCATCGCCTCCATCAATTCCTTGCGCCCGGTCAAAAGGCGTTTACGAAAATCGTCGTAACCGCCCGCTTGACCGCCGTAAAAGGATTCGAGCCGCTCGGCGTGCGATTCGCCGCGCGTTCGTTTACACGCTAGATAATACAATATCCTTAAATCGGAACAAAAACCCATTTTCGACTTTTTTCTTATCGTTTTTATTTCTTGTCGTTTTTCATTCTTATATTACTATTAAGCGTCCGACATTGTTTTCCGAATGGCGCCGCGCTTAAACGCTACAAGAACAAACAAACGTTCGATTCGCACGTCGTCGCCTTCCGCGCGATTTTTACCCGCGAACGATAATACGATAACACAAACGCAAAAAAATGCAAGGGCCGCAACCGTCGAACGCCTCCTTCTAAACGCTAAATTTTCTCTATTTTAAACACCGAGCCCTTTCTCGCGCAGGCCGGTTTACGCGCAAGAATCAAAATTCTCCTTCGCCGCCTCTCCGCCGCAAATTTCAACGCGGTTCCGCCTCCTTTCCCCCAACGCGCCGTCGTCCCGAAAAAAACTCTCCGCGCAAAATCAAACGGCGATAATTTTACGGAAAATAAGTTTTTTGCGGAAAACGCCAAAGGCAACGCCCTAATAAAGCCGATACAAACGTTAAAGTCGTTTTTTATTCGCCTTCGCACGCCTTAATTAAAATATCCGAAACCAGATAATGCGACATTCTTTTATTTTCAACGCGAATTTCCCGTTTCGCAACGCCGTTTTGACCGCCGCGTTAGCCTCCTGCCTACTCGGCGCGTCGAGCGGATGCGCTATTTTCAATAAAAAATCGAATAACGACGCCAAAATCGCCGAATTTGAAGAAGATTCGGAAGACGTCGGAAAGAACGAAGACGCCGAAACGTCGGTTTTCGATTCGGAAAGAAAAAAACAGTCCGATATGTCCGATTTCGTTTCGTCTTTCGGGCGCAAATCGAAAAATAAAAAAGAAGTCGATCCCGGCCAAACGTTTCTGATGAGCGACAAAGCGAAAGAAATTTACGCCAACACGGAACGCTAACGCAAAACGTCGCGCGCCCCTCCGCTTAAAGCTCCGTATCTCCTCTCGCGATCTCAAATTCGCCGTTTCCGCCAATCCTCCCAATTTAACGCCGTTCCGTCGGGGCTCGCTCTCGAACGGCGTTTGACGGCGCTAACTTTTTTACTCTATTCGCCGCCTTAAGCGATTCGAGAAAATAAAATTCGCTAAGCCGTCCCGCGGCGCAAGCGACGCGTTCGCTCGCCTCCCTATTCCCCCCATTCTTCCTAAACACGCTCCTGGAGTTCCGCGACTATGCGAAAAATCGCGCTCGACGCAGACCCCGGCGTCGCCGACGCCTTAGCCCTCGCCTTTGCTCTTTTCGATCCGAACGTCGAAGTCGTCGCCGCAACCTCCGTCGGCGGTTTGGTCGATTCGCAAACCTCGGCGCGCAACCTGCAAAACCTTATCGCGTTCCTCGATCCCCCGCGACTTCCGCGCGTCGGGATCGAAGACCAAAGCGTTAACAACACAAAAAACGACAAACGCGACGAATACGGCGAAATCAAAAGCGCGATTTTTCGAGTCGAGACGTCGTTTTTCAACAATTTTAGCGATTTTAACGGCTTTGCGTTCCCCAACGTCGAGCGATTGGCGCCTCGTTCGGCGGCCTCGATTCTCCGCGACGCCGTTCGCTCGCACCCCCGCGAAACGTCGATTCTTGCGCTCGGGCCGCTTACCAACGTCGCTCGCGCTTTTCGCCGCGACCCGGAACTGCCGTTTTTGCTGAACCGCTTGGTCGTCGCGGGGGGCGGAGTCCCTTTTCCCAACCGTTCAAAAACAACGGAATTCAATATTTGTTGCGATCGCCAGGCCGCGCGCCTCGTCTTTCAAGCGCCTTGCGCCAAAACGTTTGTCCCCGTCGACGCGGTCGCCGACCTCGTTTTCTCGTTCGACGACTTACGGTCGTTGAATTCGCGCGACGACCTCGTCGGCCAATTTCTTTGCCGTTCCCTTCTTGAAATCTTACGCGCTCGACGCCGAACGCTCGGCTCCGAAGTACTTTATTTACAGGAGTTCGCAGCTTATTTCGCGTTAGTCGAGCCAAGTCTTTTCTCGACCGTCGAAGCGTTTTCCCTCGACGAAATTTGCGGAAACGCGCCGGACGCTTCGCCAAGCGGCGAACTTTCCGATCGCGCCGAACGACGCCCCGACGTTGAAATCGTTCGCCAAATCGACGCCGACGCCGTTCGGCAAAAAATCGTCGCCGGTTTTCAAAGAATCGCCGCCTCCCCGCCGCGCCCCCGTTTTCCTCGTTAATTTACGCAAAAAGCGTTAACCCTTTAAACCTCTTGCATTTCGCCGCTTTCTTAAATATCCTATTTTTAACAAGCGGCGTTTTTTCTTTTATTCGCGCGACGCTTATTATCGTTTTATCGTTCCTTTCCCTCTTGCGTTACTCAAACCGCGCGACCGTCTAAATTTTCCCGGTCTTTCCATTTAACGCATTTTTACTTTGAAAACAGCCGTTATAAACACAATTATCGATAAAGCGAAATTTTTTCCTTGCCTCCTCATTTTTCTCAATCAACGGAAACGAGTCGCAAAATTTTCGCCGTTTTTTACCGCGCGTCGGCCCGCGATTTTCCGCGAAAACAGAAAAAAATCGAAAAACCGGGAAAAATCCTAATTTTATCCAATCGAAATATTTGATATAATAGGATAAGGGAAGCGCGTCGCCTCGCCGCGTCCAAACCGCGCGCGACGCGCCGCCTCCTCCAAACCGTCGAATTTTCCCGTTCCTCCCATTTTTTCGAATTTAACGTTTTCGCGTCGACGCCGGCTCGCCGTCCGACGCCCCGCGCGCTCGTCGTCGCGGTTTGGCGCGCGAAAACGAAAGAATAAAAGCGCAACGGAAGCAAAAAAATGTTCAAAGATTATCGTTTAACGATCGGCGCGGTCGGCGTTCCGCTTCTTCTTTTCTCCTTGCCATACGTCGCTTTTGGGCAAGCTCCGTCCGCGTCGGAGGGCGTTCGTTTCGTCGCGCCGCGTTTCGAAACGTCTCCGGACTCTCCGACGCCCGCGCTCGAAGAACCGTCGGCGCTCGTCGCGCCTCTCCCCGCTCCGAGCGCGGAACCGCAAGGATTCGACGCGACGACGAACGACGGCGGAACGCTCGAGTTAACGCTCGAACCGGAATCGGAATCGGAAAACGCGGAAAATCCGGAAAGTCTTTCCGAATCGTCCGCCGACGACGCGCCCGCGCCCGCCGACGACGCGGAAGCGTCCAACCACGTCGCTCGCGCGCCTTACGACCCGATTAAGGAAAACGGCGAATATTTCGTCGGTTGGGACAAACCGCAAGTCGCGCTCGTCTTCACCGGCTTGACGAACGGCTACATCGAGCCCTGCGGCTGCGCCGGGATGGATCGGATGAAAGGCGGGCTCAGCCGACGTCGCGACTTCCTCCAAGGTCTTCGCGAAGAGCGCGGTTGGGACGTCGTCGCGGTCGACGCCGGCCAAACGACGCTCGGTTTCGGCGTTCAAGAGGAACTCAAATTCGACATGGCGATGAACGCGTTCCGCTTAATGGAATACGACGCGATCGGAATCGGCAAGGGCGAACTGCGTTTCCCGGCGTATTTCCTCCTCACCTTCACCGCGCCGACGGCGGCCAACTCCCCGAGTCTCTTCACGTCGGCGAACGTCGGCGTTTACGGTTACCACGACGCTTACGCGCTTCCGTTTAAGGTCGTCGAACGCGGCGGCCTTAAAATCGGAGTCGTTTCGGTCGTTTGCTCCTCGGAAGATCTCGACCATCGCGACGAAAATCTCCTCCTCGCGTCTCCGGAAAAGAAACTTAAAGAGTTGGCGCCGCGGATGAAAAAAGCCGCTTGCGACAAATGGACGCTAATCGTTCACGGCACGGAGGCGGAAACGGAAGCCCTCGCGAAAAAATTCCCGATTTTCGACTTCGTTCTCACCGCCGACACCCCGAGCGCGCCGCCGGCGGAAGCGAAATCGCTCGGCGACGGTCGTCTGTTGATCGAAGTCGGCGAAAAAGGAAAATACGCCGTCGTTCTCGGGCTCTACGAATCGGGCGAAATCCGCTACCAACGCGTCGCGCTCGACTCGCGCTTCGAATCGTCGGAGGACGTCGCCCTATTAATGAAAGACTATCAAACGATTCTGAAAACGCTCGTCGAACTTAAAGGACACCGCGAAGGACTCGGTTTGAACCCGGCGCGCGCTCCGCGTTCGGAGTTGTTGGGCAAGTACGTCGGTTCGCAAAAATGCCAGTCTTGCCACGAAGAAGAGTATCGGATTTGGCTCCGCTCGCGACACGCGAACGCTTGGAAGTCGTTGACCGACGTCGCGCATCCGCCGCGCGACTACGACCCGGAATGCGTCGGTTGCCACGTCGTCGGTTGGGACGGTTTGCAACGTTTCCCCTACGTCGACGGTTTCGTTACCGCCGCTAAAACGCCGAAACTCTTGAACGTCGGTTGCGAAAACTGCCACGGCCCGGGCGAACGCCACATCGCGGCGGAACTCGGCGACGACGAAGCGACGATGGAAAAAATTCGCGCCGGAATGCGGCTCGGCTCCGCGGTCAAAACGACCTGCTACTCTTGCCACGACGCGGACAACAGTCCGGAATTCGATTTCGACCGCTATTACCCGTTGATCGACCACTCCGTTCCGGACGACGAAGAAGAGGAAATCGACGAAACCGACGCCGCGGAATAATCCGCGTCTCCCGCGCCAACGACGCGATCGCCATTCGACGGTCGCGTCTTTTTTTATCGCCGCCCCCCTCCGTCCGCCGAACGCTTCCCATCGTTTCAAACGCCGCGACCGGCCCGCGCGCCGTCTTCGCCCGCCTTTTTGTTTCCTCAATCTTCTCCAAACCGCCCCGTTTGCGCGCTCTCCCTATTTGCCGGCGACGCCGCGCTCGCAATTTGAGACGCTAAGAAAAAAATAATGTAAAAAAAGAGAAAAATTGGAGAAAAAAGTTGCGCGGCGCGTCTTGAACTGGTATAATACGAAAATAAAATTGGGAAAATTTACCTTCGAGCGGTTCTATACCGATCTTAATCGGCGACGGCGACGCTTCGCCCGAACCGCGTTCGACTCGTCGCCGCTCGAACCTCGGCAATAAATAAGGAGACGCTTCATGTTCAACGCTACCGCCGCGTTCGTCAACCTTAATCAAATTTTCGACGCGTTCTACTCGTCGGTCGTTCTTCTCGACTCGCAGCGTCGCATCGTTTGTTGCAACGAAACCTTCGCGCGACTCGTCGGAGCGGCTCGCCCGCAAAACCTCGTCGCCAAAGATTTCTACGTAACGCTCAATAAACCGCGCTTCACCGACGGCGACTTTTGTCCGCTCCACTTTGTGGCGACGCGCGGCGTTCAAACGCGAACGTTTTTCGTCGTCCCGGGCCCCGACGGCGACGAAAACGTCAGCCGCTTTTACGAAATGATCGCGTCGCCGTTCGCCTCGCCGGACGGCGAACCGCAGTTCCTCGTTTCCATCCAAGACGTTACCGAAACGGCTCGCGACGACCGCCGTCTTCAACGCCTTTCCAAAACGCGCGCCGAACTCTATCTCCTGCTCGACCAAGCCGCGCGTCAAGGCCTTTCCCCCCAAAAGCGCATGGAAAAACTCAAGGCGCTCGTCCAAAAGCATATGCGCGCGACGCTCCGTTACGACGTGTACGAAATGCGCCGCCTCGAAGCGGATAAAAAACTAACTCCGTTCCTCTCGCTCGGCATGGGCCCCGACGCGCAAATACGCCCCCTCTACGCGTCGCCGTCGAAAAACGGTATCAGCGGCTACGTCGCCAGCTGCGGCGAACCCTATATCTGCGACGACGTCAAAAACGACCCCTACTATATCCAAGGCGCCATCGACGCGGCCAGCTCGATTACGTTGCCGATACTCTATTTGAGCGACGGCGACAGCGGCGTCAAAGTCCTCGGCGTCGTCAACGTCGAAAGCCGTTCGCCGAACGCCTTTACGCGCCGCGACGTTCGCTTCCTCGAACTTTATCTGTCGGACTTGGCGCAAGTTCTGCACCGCCTAGATCTCCTCGAAACGGAAACCGCCCGCGTTCGCGCCGAATGCGCTCAAAAGTTGTGCGACGATTTCTTCAAAGCCTCCGCCAACGTCGTCGGCGCGGCGTTCGAACGTTGCGCGCAAAAATCGCCTCAAAGCCAAGCCGAAGAGCTCGAAACCTTCGCTCACGCCCGGGGCGTCCGCGAAGCGACGCAACGTCTAAAACACGCCGTTAAACGCTTAACGTCGCAATGGCGCGGTCGCTCGATCGCGCCCCCGGACGACGCCGCGCAATTTGAAGAGCTGCAATATCGCCGCGTTCTTCTCGTCGACCGCGACGTCCGCTTCCTCGAATCTTGCGTCGACGCGTTCGAATCTTACGGGCTCGTCGTCGACGTCGCGACAAACACCGACGCCGCGCTCGCGATGCTTCGAACGGTCGAATACGATCTCGTCGTCGGCGAATTCTATCCCGACGGCGAATACTTCACCTCCGAGGAAAAAGACTCCGCGATCGGCGTCAACCCGTTTGGTTGCAACCTTTTCGACATTCACTTGCCCAATTACGTCGAACCGGTCGTCGACAATCCGCGCGACGCGGAAATTCGACGTCGCGTCGCGTCGCTTATCGCCGACGGCAAACGCGACGCTTACTTCCTTTACCAAGCGATTCAAACGGCGACGCTCGCCAAGAAACCGAAGTTCCTCGTTTTTATCGACGGAAGCTACGACCCGACGCACATTCTGCGCGATTTGAACGCCAATTTCCAATACGTCCCGCTGAACGTTCATAAAGCCGCCAAAACGGAAGCGCAGTTAAAACAATTACTTAAAGCCGTCCGTCAAAGCGACGTTTAATTCGCGCGCCGAACGCCGCCGGTTCCCGTTCGGCGTTCGCGCTTTCCTTTCCGCCCTTTTTCCCTTCGCGCCAAACGCTTTAGAAACGCTATAAGGAGGCCGTATGGAATCGCCCCGACGCAACAACGCCGCGCCCGAAGCCAAATCCCGCCGCGCTTCGCTGACTTCCGAAGACGACGAATTCGTTTACGCCGTCTGCGAACGTTTTTTCCAATGTATGGAGGAGTCGCACGAAACCGGCGCGTCGACCGCCAAACGCCGTCCCGGCCCCGCCGCGTCCGTCGTCGATTGGCTCGTCCGCGAACGCGGTCGCGACGACGTTACCCGCGAAAAAATCTATCCTATTATTTGGCAGGCGTTTAAGCGCGGCTTCCTTTTATTGAAAGCGCCGATCGAACTCAATCTTCGCGACCGTTTGGTCGAGCGTTTCAGCCTCCGCGCTTATTTGGCGCCGGACGCGTCCGAGCGCGCCGTCGCGGATTCCGACGCGGAACGCAAGCTCGTCGTCGTCAACGTTTCGGGCCCGACCGCTTCGCGCCACGTCGGCTCCGTCGCGGCGGACGAGATTATCAAGTTGATTTACCGCGTCGCCGCCGAGAAGAAAGCGCGCGCCGTCGCCGAAGGTCGCGACCCGAACGAAACGCGAGTGCATCTCGGTTTCGGCGCCGGTTACGCCGCGATGGAAGTCGCCAAACGGCTCGCCGACCGCGCCGACGCGCAAACGCCGAAGTTGACGCTGCACGCGATTTCGCCCGGCGGTTTTTACATCGCCAAACAGCAAATGGATCCGACCGTCTACTTCAATTACTTCATCGACGCGGGCCTCGACGTCGAGTGCGTCGGTCTTTTCTCGACGCCGGTCGTCGCGGCGGAAGACTTTCCCCGTCTCCAACGAAATCCGTCGTTGCGGCGCTGTTTTGAAAGCCGCGACGAAATCGACATTATCGCGACGTCGCTTGCGTCGGCGGACGACGAACACGGGCTTTTCCGTCAATATTTCGAGTATTTGCGCGACGAAAAACTTGTCGACGCGAGCGAACTCCAGGCGCTGGAAGGGCAAGGTTGGGTCGGCGACGTTCTTTTCCAACCGTTTTCGTCGACCGGCGCGCTGACGCCGAAGTCGTATCGCGCGGTCGCGCTCTTTACGTTCGACGAACTGGCGGCGTTTTCGCGTCGGCCCGGCAAACACGTCGTCGTCATCGGCGGCCCCTGCGGCGCTTGCGGCGCGCCGAAAACGAACGCGCTTCGCCCGCTCCTCGAAAACGAGAGGGCCCGCCTTTGGACGCGCTTAATCGTCGACCGCGACGCCGCGAAAGCGCTCCTCGGCGACGACGCGACGCCGACCTTCTAAACCGCGTCGCGCCGTCGTTTCCGTTAGCAGTCTTTAAGTCGGCGCGACGTTAAAAAACGCCGAACGCGTTCCCGTTTCGGTTCGCGTTCGACTTTCTTTTATTTTTCGATCGCGCCGCTTTTCGTTGGGCGGCGGTCGGCGTTACTTCTTTTCCGTTCCGTCGGTCGGCGCGCTTTCCGACGCGAAAGGTTTGTATTCCGGAACGAAATCGCGCAATCGCTCGCGAATCTTATCGTGCGGGCCGTCGAGCAGCGAGAGCAACTCGTCGAGCTGCGTTTGAATTTCGTCCAACTTAAATTGCCGGTGATTCGCGGCGAAAATCTTCTTTTGGTCGGTTTCGATGCGCGTTTCCGTTTCGAAATAAAGCTCTTCGTACAGTTTTTCACCCGGTCGCAAGCCGATTTCGCGAATTTCGATCGCGTTTTCCGGCAATCCGGAGAGGCGAATCAGGTCGCGGGCGAGCGTCTCGATTTTGACCGGCTCGCCCATATCGAGGACGAAAATTTCGCCGCCTTTCCCCATCGCGCCGGCCTCGAGGACGAGCTGCGCCGCTTCCGGAATCGTCATAAAGTACCGCGTCATCCGGAAGTCGGTGATGGTGATCGGGCCGCCCTGCTGAATTTGCTTCGTGAAAATCGGCACGACGCTTCCGTTCGAGCCGAGCACGTTCCCGAACCGCGTTACGATGAATTTCGTTTTCGAGCGTTCGGCCAAGGCGTTGACGTACCGCTCGGCCATCTGCTTCGAACACCCCATCACGTTCGTCGGATTGACCGCTTTGTCGGTCGAAACCATCACAAACTTTTCGGCGCCGCAACGGTCGGCCGCGTCGGCGACGACTTTCGTCCCGTAAATGTTGTTGCGAATCGCTTCCGGAACGTTCGCCTCCATCAACGGAACGTGTTTGTGCGCCGCCGCGTGAAAAACGATTTCCGGCTTCGTCGCGTCAAAAATTCCGTCGATTCGCTCCTTATTCGACACGTCGGCGATAATCGGCGTCAGTTTCGTCGACTTGCCGAGGGCTCGCAGTTCGCGTTCCAAGAAGAAAATCCGGTTTTCGCCGCGTCCGAGCAGAATCAGTTCCGCCGGTTCGAAGCGCGTCAGTTGACGGCAAATTTCGGAGCCGATCGAGCCGCCGGCGCCGGTAACCATCACGCGCCGTCCCGTTATTTGCCGCTTAATTCGCTCCATATCGAGCCGAATCGGGTCGCGCTTGAGCAAATCGTCGACTTTCACCTCGCGAATCGGCGTTTTCGTGTCCGGAATGAATTCGACTTGCGGAACGATTTCCAACTTGAGGCCGTTTTTATCGCAACGGTCGTAAATTTCGCGAAACGTTTTGCCCGGAAGCAACCCGGCGACGCAAAGAATCGTCTTGACGTTCCGCTGTTTCGCGGCGTAAACCAAGTTGTCGACGTGCGCGACGACCGGAAGCGAACCGACGCGGAATCGCACTTTATAATCGTGAATCGTCAAGAAACCGACGACGCGGTACGGCAGGTCGGGCTGCGAGTTGATCGCGTTGGCGACGTGCGCGCCGCGGTTGTTCGCGCCGACGAGGAACGCCGGCTCCACCTCGGCGTCGTCGAACTTCGGCAAAACCGACTCGAAGTAAAAGCGCCGCGCCAAACGCCAACCGCCGCGGAAACCGACCGTCAGCATGAAGTCGATCAAAAAGACGCTCAACGGAACGCGATAATCGATCCAATTCAACGCGTGCGCCGCCGCGAAACCGCACGTCGCGATCACAAACGCGACGCTCGACTCGACGACGATCGCCCGCAATTCGCGCATCGTCGCGAAATACCCCATATTCCGGTATTGACGCGACGCGTAAAAAACGGCGAACTTGAGCGCGAGAACCCAAAAAATCGACGCTTGAAACGCGTTGAACAACCGCTCCGATTGATCGCGCGTAAACCAGTCGCTCTTCAACGCGAAAGCGCCGTAATACGCCAACGCAAAGAGCGCAAGGTTCAGCGCGAACGTTCGCGCGTACAAAAACCTTCTATTTTGAAGCAATTTATCGAAAGCCGTTTGCTTTTTCACTTCCATCGTTCTATACCCAACGTTCGACCGCTCGACGTTTTCGCTCAAACGGTCGGTCTCATTCTTATGTAACTTCGTCGGCGTTCGCGACGCGCGGCGCGCTAAACCGTCTTTTAGTTTAAAGCCGCGCAACGTTTTTGACAAGCGCCAGACGGCGTTTTCTTACGTTTCGTTTCAAGACGGCGTCGTTACAATCGGCTTTTTCCATTTCTTCGATTTCCGTTCACTCGCACCATTCCGGAATCGGCGCGGACGCTATTTCGCCGGGCGTCTTTCCTTGAAGACGCTTGATGTAGTGGACGCGTTCCTCGATCGCGTCGACGCCGGTTAACACGTCGAATTGAAAACGGAAGTTCTTCGTCTCGCCCGCCGCAAGCGGAACGACGCGCCCTTGCTTCTTCTCGAACGAACGGCGGTTCGGGAAATTGACCGACGGTTCGATTCCCGAAACGTAAATATCGCCGTTCGGACGCTGCGTCTTCCAAAGCGTAAAATACGGAAAATCGTTTTTATTGAACGAAAGCGACAGCCCGCGGTTCCCCTTGGCGTTCAGGAGCGCGACCGACGTGTCGCCGTTCTCCTCCGCGGCCAAGTCGAAAAGGTAACACGTCTCGGCGCAACCGGGAATCGGTTCGCGGAAAACGTCCCAAGCGTCGAGTTCGGCGACGGCGTTTTCGTCGCGCGGACACATTCGGCGGAACGGCGCGACAAACTTCGCTCCCGGCGTAACGAACGGATAACCGGTGTTAATGTGATAGAGCAACTCGAATTCGTCGTCGACGCTCGCCAAGTTCGTAATCGAGTCTTCGACGACGAGCGTCGACGACCCGGCCCAAGTCGTGTAAGAAACGGTCAAGTTGAAACGCCGCCCAAAAACGCTCGTTTCGAGAACTTCGCCGGTCAGCCGAATCATGCCGGTTTCCGGGTCGACCGTTACCTGAACGCGGCGCGCCGGGAGGTTCGAGATCCGCCCGTGCAGCGGATAGCGGAGGACGCCGTTTTCGTCGAACTCCGGCGCTCCGTTGCTTTCGAGTCCGCAACGCGCAATCCATTCGTCGAACCCTTCGAGCCAACCGCAGCCGTTCGGGGCGAAAATCGGAACGAAACGCGGATGCACCGGCCCGCGAACCGGCGAATCCCACTTCAACTCGACGTCGCCGCAACGCGCTTTCCAAACGTTCATTCCGCGCGACAAAAGAACGACGAACGAAAATTTGCCCGCGTCGATCTCGACGACGTCGAGCCCTTCCTGAACGCCGCCGTGCAACCGCCGCTTCGAAACGCGGAACGGAATCGCGCCGGTCGGGGTCGAGTAAACTTCCTGCAAGTCGAGCGACTCGGTGTAAACGTCGTGATACGTGTCGACGATCGTTCTCGTTTTTTCCATCGGCGTTCTCCTAATTTCGCTATTTTACTTTATTTTGCAATCGAACGTCGGTCGAACAATTTCCGTCCGGCCAACTTTTCAACCGTTTTTCAATATTGCAACGTCTTTTATACCGCGACGCGCAATTTTCGCAACGAGCCGCCGCCCCGCCGAACTCGATTTGTCGGAATCGTTTTCGCCGACGCAGTTTCAACGACGTCGCCAACGCTCGTTTTTCGCAACGCGTCCAACGTTTCGTCAGCGCAATTTCGGGAAGCGGACGCCCCCTTGCACGACCGTTTTCTCGAACGCTTCGCGCAACTCCGGCGCGACGCGAGCCGGTCGCGGCGTTCCGGTCGAAACGAAGCCCCAAAGCGTTTCGGCGGTCGCGAGAATCGCCGACTTCGGGAAATCGTCGGCGTTTTCCATAAAACCGTTAAAGTTTGCCGCGTCGACGTCGTTCGGGAGGCGCAAAAAGCGGTATCGACGCAAACACGTAACGTTTTTCATTTCGGCGATCCAAGTTTGCGCGAGAATTTTTTCGCCGCGATACGCCGACTGCCGATATTCGATCGTGTGCCGCCGAACGACCCAAATCGCGCCGTAATCGAGATAGCGTTGCGCCGACCAGCCGATCGCCGCCGAGTGCGCGACCGCGACGTCCTGCATCCAATGGACGTAACAAACGTTGTTCGCGTGTCCCCAAACGTCGACGTCGGCTTCGGCGACCTCGATCAGCCGCGCGTACGTCGGAACCCAAACGGTCGGCTTTTGCGCGGAATAGGCGCTTTCGGCGCTTTCGTTATTCCCGTTATTTACAGCGTTCCCGTTATTTTCGTTAATTTCGCTATTATCGGTCATTTTCTTGATTTTTCTTCGACAAGCAAAAGCGCGCCCCGACGTTTTCGGCTCGTTCGCCGCCGTCGGAGCGTTATTTTCGGTTCGGCGTCGCCGTCGGAACGCCGTTTTCGGCTTGCTTGCCGCCGTTGGAACGCCGGAGCGTTTTGTTCGCGGGCTTTGGGCGTTCGGCGCTTGGGTTTTGCCGCCATTTTTCGCCCTTATTAATTAATAAGG
>JAZQAP010000474.1:0-4726 GCA_045545275.1 Thermoguttaceae bacterium
GCCGTCGACGGTTCCAACATTGCCAACGTTTTCGCCGCCAACGGTCGCGACGACGCCAACGTTTTCGCCGCCGACGTCCCCGACGCCGTCAACGTTTTCGCCGTCGACGGTTCCAACATTGCCAACGTTTTCGCCGCCGACGGTCGCGACGCCGTCAACGTTTTCGCCGCCGACGGTTCCAACGACGCCGAAATCCTCGACGCTCCCAACGTTCGCGAGTCGCCGCGTCTTCCGCAAAACGACGTCCGTCGTCCCGCCGGGCTTCAAGTTCGACGCGTCGCCGCTCCAAAACGCCCAAAGAAGGCGCGAACGCTCGACTAAAATATCGCCCAGCGCCGCGTACTGCGCCATTCGGTCGGGCGACTCGCCGCGCTTCGCTCGCTCGAGGTTCGCCGCCGTCGACTCGATCTCGACGACCAAATCCGCCGACGCTAAATATCGGTTAAAATCGTCGAGTTCCGACGCCGACGCCGTTTCCCCCGTCCCCGGTTTCGTCGAAAAGTCGCGCCGATACTCCGCGACGTTCATCGGCAAAAGCGCGACCAATCGCAACGGCGACGCCGCGCCCCGAGCCGCCGCCTCCGCCCGCGCCCCCAAAATTAGCTTCGCCGCAAATTGATCGGCGCCGATCGCCAACCCGGTCGCGACGTAAATCGGTCGCCCGGTCTCCTCCGCCGCCGCGACCAACGCCCGCGCCGCCGTTCGCGCCGCCGACTCGACCGCCGTCAACGCCTCCGGAACAATATGCCGCCGCCCGGTAACGCCGACGAGAGGCGCTCCGGTCTTCTCCAATAATTCGGCGAATTCGGTCGCCGAAAGAGTCCCTCGCGAAACGCCGAAAGCGGCGAACTCGGCGCGAACGTCAATATCGTTGCGTTCGCTCCGGTCGCCGCTTTCGTTAAAATCGCGATTATCGTTCGCGTTTATCGTCATTGCGCGTCTTTCAACGCCTCGCCGACGATCTCTTGCGCTTCCTTCATAATCTGCGCGAGATGCTCTTCGCTAACGAACGACTCGGCGTAAATTTTGTACGCCATTTCCGTTCCGGACGGTCGGGCCGCGAACCAGCCGTTTTCCGAGACGATTTTCAGACCGCCGATTTCCGCGTCGTTGCCGGGCGCCTTGGTCAAACGAGCGACGATTTTCGCGCCGGCAAGCGTTTCCGTCTTGACTTGTTCCGGCGTCATCTTCTTGAGCGCCGCTTTCGTCGCGAGGGTCGCCGGAGCGTCGATTCGCGAATAATAAGGCGACCCGAACTTTTCGGTCAGCTCGGCGTACAAAACGCCCGGGTCTTTCCCGGTTTTCGCCAACATTTCGGCGGCGAGCAAGTTCAAAATAAGGCCGTCCTTATCGGTCGTCCAGACGGTTCCGTCGAAGCGGAGGAAGCTCGCGCCCGCGCTCTCTTCGCCGCCGAAACAAATTTCGCCGTTGAAGAGTCCCGGAACGAACCACTTGAAACCGACCGGAACTTCGATCAACTTGCGTCCCAAGTCGGCGACGACGGAGTCGATGATCGCGCTAGAAACCAACGTTTTGCCGATTCCGAGGTCGGCGCTCCACGTCGGACGATTTTTGATCAAATAATCGACGACGACCGCCAAATAATGGTTCGGGTTCATCAGTCCGACGCTCGGCGCGACGATCCCGTGTCGGTCGGAGTCCGGGTCGTTGGCGAACGCGATATCGAATTTGTCCTTCAGCCCGATGAGGCCGCGCATCGCGTAAGGGCTCGAGCAGTCCATCCGGATTTTGCCGTCGCGGTCGATCGACATAAAGGAAAAGGTCGGGTCGATTTTATCGTTCACGACGGTAATGTCGAGCCCGTATTTTTCGGCGATCGGCTTCCAATACCCGACCGCGGCGCCCCCCAACGGGTCGACGCCGATGCGAATCCCGGCTTTGCGAATCGCCTCCATGTCGACGACGTTCGCCAAGTCGGCGACGTAATCGGCGACGTAATCGATTTCTTGCGTCGTCGGCGCGGCGAGCGCTTCTTCGAACGGGACGAATTTGACGTCGACGTTTCCGTTTTCGAGGAGCGCGTTCGCCCGATTTTCGATCCAGTTGGTAACGTCGAGGTCGGCGCCGCCGCCGTTCGTCGGATTGTACTTGATACCGCCGTCGGTCGGGGGGTTGTGCGACGGAGTGATGATAATACCGTCGCAGTAGTTCGCTCCGTTGGCGCGATTGCCGGCCAAGATGGCGCGCGAAATCGCCGGGGTCGGGGTAACGCCGTTCTTTTCTTGGAGTCGCGTTTCGACGCCGTTCGCGGCCAAGACGCCGAGCGCGGTTTTTTGCGCCGCGTCGGAAAGGGCGTGCGTGTCCTTGCCGAGGAGCATAACGCTCGGCTCGCCGTTCGGGGCTTCCGTTCGCCGCCAGTCGACGATCGCTTGAACGATCGCTTTGATATGCGCTTCGTTGAAGGACGCTTCGGACGCTTTCCCGCGGTGCCCGCCGGTGCCGAAGCGGACGCGCTCTTCCGGAACGCTCAAATTCGGTTGTTTTTCAAAATAATCGCGTTCCAACGCCGCGACGTCGATCAAATCGGACGGTTGCGTCGGGAGCCCGGCTCGTTCGTGAATCATATTTTTACGACTCCTTCCCTTATTCGCGACAACAGCCGCGCTTTTCAAAACTATTCAAATATCCAAACAAAATCGCGACGTCGCGCCAAACGGCTTTAGTCAGCCGACGTCTTGTAAGTCGATAAAGTCGTAACCGCGACTTTCGCGAAATAAATCTTTTTGCTCGTCGCCCAGTTTCTTTCGCGTTACCTCGATCGCCTTTTCCGACGAATCGATTCCAATCCAAGTGCGTCCGTGAAATTGCGCCGCTTTCAACGTCGTGCCGGAGCCGCAAAACGCGTCCAACACCACGCTGTTTTCGTCGGACGAAGTCGCGACGATTAACTTCAACATATCCAAATTTTTTTCGGTCGGATAAACGGGATAAGGCGGGTCTTTAAACTCCCAAATATCCTGAACTCGTTTGCCTTCCTGCTCGTCTGCGAAAATTTTTTTCCGAGGATTGCCCCGCGACGACCACTCTAAAAGACCTTGCGCGTCCCATTCCTCCAACGTTTCGACGTCGGCGCGCCAATGTCGCCCTTTCGGCGGATTCATTCCCTTAAACGGCATACTCGTTTTACCGTTTTTCGTCTCGCCGGGCGCGTGAATCGGCACGGTCGTATACGCTCGCCCGTTTTCGTCTTTTTTCGGAAATAGACGAGCGACGTCGGCTTCGGAGTAAGCGGTTTTCGGTTCGCGCCAAATCGGTTTCGTCGACTTCGAATAAAAAAGAATCAAATCTTTAACGTTGCCGTAACCGACGCGCGCAAAATTTTTCGGATTGCATTTGACGCGAGAAATATCGTTGCGAAAGTTTTCTACGCCGAATACTTCGTCCATTACGACTTTAACGTAATGTCCGATTTTATAATCGATATGCAAATAAATCGAACCGCGTTCCGACAATAACTCCTTCAGAAGTAAAAGTCGAGCGCGCAAAAATTCCAAATACTCTTCGCCTTGCAACGCGTCCGCATAAGCGACTTCGCCGTCCTTCGCGCGGCTGATCGTCGACGCGCGATCTTTCGACGTTAAAAAAACGTCGCCGGTGGCGAAAGGCGGGTCGATATAAACTAAATCGACTTTATTTTTCAAATTCAGCGTATCTAACAAATAACGCATACCCGTTAGATTATCCGCGCGAATCAACAAATTATTCATACGGTCAACGTTTATAAGGAATAAAGGAACTCGCGCAAAACCAACGCGCTCAGTATATTGCGTTCGCGATTCTCGTAAAGCGCAAGATGTATTTTATTGCGACCGGGAATATAGATTACGCCGTCCAAAATCGCGACGGAAACCGCTTCGCAATCGGCGCGCAACGTGTCGAGCGCGTCGTTGAGTTGCGCCGCTTGATGGCCGCCAAAATCGGTTAAAAATTTCGCTTCGCCGACGACGTATTTACCGTTGAAACGCCCTAAAAAATCGAGGCCTTTGTTGCGTTGGTATCCTAAATTTTGAAACGCGAATTCTTTCATCGCCGCGTCGCTCGCGTCGAGAATCGCGTCGTCGTTCGACGCCGTAAAGACTTCTAACGGAACCGGACGAACGCCCAGCGCCCCCTTTTCAATCCAACGCCGAAACATCGGCCCGATTTGGCGATTCGTTTCCTTAGGTTGCGAACAAAGTTTATAAATTTCGTCGAGCCCTAACTCGTATAAACGCCCGCACAACCGCGCGACGGTTTGCGGATTGCGACTCGCGGCGGAAGCGTCCCTTTTCAAATACGCGATATAACTATCTTTAATCGGCGATAAATCGAACGACAAAATATGCGTCAAAAGACGTTCGTTATCTTGTACGGCAAACGCTTCTTCGACATTCGCCCATTTTTGAGGATTAATTTCGCGCACGCCTTCGGGAATCGTCGGATAAACGCGAAAAAGATCGTCCAAGTAAGCGCGTTGGTTGGCGTATTCTAGGCTTAAAGCCGTCCAATAATTTAGTTCTTTTTGCAAAATCGCGTTCTCTCCGCGTTTTAAAAAATTTCTCGCTATCGCCGCCTATTTAACTTTAATATTAATACGCGCGGAAACGCGTTTCGCCTATTTCCGTCCGCGGCGTTTATTTTCGTACTGGAACGAGAACGCGCGGTCGAGTTCGGCGCCGAGGTCGAACACGTCGTCGAAATCTTCGACCGAGTCTTCCGGCGTCTT
>JAZQAP010000475.1:0-6983 GCA_045545275.1 Thermoguttaceae bacterium
CTTTATCAAAATCGCCGTTTTTCATTAAAAGCAAGCCGACTCTTTATCAAAATCGCCGTTTTTCATTAAAAGCAAGCCGACTTTTCCACTATTTTAACAAAAAAAACCGCCGCGGCAAGCGTTTTGTCGGGACGGGGTTCAATATTTCAACGCTTTTTCAAGCGTTTCGGGGCTTCTTCGCTAAACTCAGGCGAGTTTGCGGCAGATCGCTTCGGCCATTTCTTGCGTGCCGACGGCGGTCGGGTCGTCGCGGTTCGGCTTCATGTCGTAAGTAACGTCTTTGCCTTCGCGAATGACTTCGGCGACCGCGGCTTCGAGGCGGTTCGCGGCGTCGGTTTCTTTCAGGTGGCGGAGCATCAAAACGCCGGAAAGAATCAACGCGCACGGGTTGACTTTGTTCAAGCCCTTGTATTTCGGCGCGCTGCCGTGCGTCGCTTCGAAAACGGCGCCGTTGTGCCCGATGTTCGCGCCCGGAGCGACGCCGAGACCGCCGATCAGACCGGCGCAGAGGTCGCTCAAAATGTCGCCGTAAAGGTTCGGGAGCGCGACGACGTCGTAAAGCTCCGGCTTTTGGACGAGCTGCATGCACATGTTGTCGACGATGCGGTCTTCGAACTCGATTTCCGGGAAGTCTTTAGCGACGTTGCGCGCCGTTTCGAGGAAAAGACCGTCCGAGAACTTCATGATGTTCGCTTTGTGAACCGCCGTAACCTTTTTGCGACCGTTTTCGCGAGCGTATTCGAACGCGGCGCGAACCAAACGATCCGTCCCGGAAACGCTGATCGGCTTGATCGAAACGCCGGTTTCGTCGTACTTCGTCGCGATTTTGCGGCCCGGCGCCAAACGGTTGATTTCGTCGACGATTTCCTTCGTAACTTCCGAACCCTTTTCGAATTCGATCCCGGCGTAAAGGTCTTCGGTGTTTTCGCGGAAAATGACGAGGTCGACCGGAACCGAGCTGAAATACGAACGAACGCCCGGGTAATATTTGCACGGACGAACGCAAGCGAAGAGGTCGAGTTCTTGGCGGAGGTGAACGTTCAGGCTGCGGAAACCGGTTCCGACCGGAGTCGTGATCGGCGCCTTCAACGCGCAACGGGTGCGGCGAATGCTTTCCAAAACTTCCGGCGGCAACGGGTTGCCGGTCTTTTCCATCACGTCGATTCCCGCTTCTTGGACGTCCCAATTAATCGCGACGCCGGTCGCGTCGACGCATTTGCGAGCCGCTTCGGCCAATTCCGGACCGACGCCGTCGCCGGTGATGAGGGTAACTTCGTAAGCCATTTTCGTTCCTTTCGTTCGAACGTTCGTTCGCAATTCTCAACATCGCTCGCCCGACGCCGCCTAAAATAAGCCGCGTCGGCAAGCCGCTTGCGTTTATTTTACCCGAAAGCGCCGTTTCGTCAATCGCCCCCGACGAAGCGCCGCGCCGCCCAATTTAACGAAAAACGCCCGCTTCGCGTCGAGCGAAACGAGCGTTAAAACAAGTCGAAACGGCGCTTTTCCGCGTTTCTCAACGGAAAACGTCCGCTTTCATCGAGTACGGAAGTTCGCCGGGGCGGAAATCCTCCGCCACGTAAAGTACGCCGCCGACGCCGACGAGTTTGTTCGCGCGGTAATTCACTTCGTTTCCGCGCTCCATCGAAACGGCGATCATATCCGCCGGGTTCGTGCCGGGCGAGCAAAATTGGCAGTGCCCGAGCGTGCGCACGAGGTTGAAGTCGGTAATTCCGGCGTGCCGCTTCGTCGGGTACATATACCCTTCGATATAAACGCGGCGACCGTTCAGCGCGGCGATCTCCGGCGCGACGGCGCCGTCCTTCGTCAACGCCATCGAGTCGAACGCGACGATTTCGTATCCGGGCGGCGCGTTGTGATAAAAGGAGTAAACGCGCCAACACGTCGCCGAAATCGCCAGCAGAACGCTTAACGCGGTCGCGGTCGACGTCAACGTAAAACCGCCGATCTCCTCCGGCGCCCGCATAATCTTTCGCAAGCCTAAAAACCCGAGGACGGCGCCGACGACCGCGACCAAAATGAACGGCGTCCAAAAAAAGCCCAAAATCGAAACGATCGCCGCGACCAACGAGCCGACGCCCAACGTCGCGATCTGTTTGTAATCGACCGTTTCCTCGGTCGGCGCGACCGCCTCGACGTCGCGATAAACGCCTTTCAGCGCGTCGTCAAAAACAGCTTTCATCGGTTTCGCTCCGCCGCGCTCAACGCGCGGTCTTTGCTAAGTTTAAGAAAAGCGCGAACGTTCGAAACGCGTTCCGAACCGCCGCGAGAGAGCGTCGAAAACGCGTTCCGAAAAACGTTCCAAAAAGCCGCGAATCAGGTTTGCAACGATTGCGCGACGTCGGTGCGGTACGCGATCACCGCCGGCAAATAACCGACGATCGACGCCAAGCCGATCAGCCCCGGAATCAACGCCAACTCGACCGCTTGGAAGTCCCAAGGGCGCACCATCACGTTCGAATACGACATAATCAGCGGCGCGAGGGCCCCGATCGCCAGGTGCCCGATCAACGCCCCGAAGAGACCGCCGCCGAGCGAAAGCAAAATCGACTCGAGCAAAATAATCGACATCACCGTCGAACGGCGCGCGCCCAACGCCCGCATGATCGCGATTTCTTGGCGACGCTCGTTCATCGACGTGTAAATGCTGACCATCATCCCAACCCCGGCGACGATAACGACTTGAATCGCGAAAATAATCAACACGCTTTGAATGTTCCCGATCACGTCTTGGAAGAACGCCGCGATCTCTTGAACCGGCGCGACCGCCTGCGCTTCGAGAAGCTCGCCCTCGATCTTCGCCGGAAGCGCGGTAACCGCCGTGTCGATCACTTGGCGACGCTCCGTTTGCACGAGGTCTTTTTCTTCGATTTCAAGGCCCGGGCGGCTTTCGGTCGCGGCTTCGACGGCGGCGGCGGTCGCGGTTACTTCGACTTCGGCGTCTTTGGTGATAAGGAGAATCGCGGTCAAGCGGCGCTTATGTTCGGCGTGTTCGCAAGGTTCGCCCGGCGCGTGGTCGTGTCCGGCGTGTTCGTCTTCCGCGACTTCTTCGACGCCGAGTTCGGCGCGCTTGCGGGCCAGCTCTTCTTCGCGGAGGTCGTAATTAATCGTTTCGACTCCGGCGCGTCCGTGTTCGTGTTCGCGGTAGAACCCTTCGAGGTTGACGAAAACGGCGCGGTCGTTCGGGCTGCCGGTGTGGTCCAAAATCCCGACGATTTTAAACGGTTCGTGCAGGTCTTCGTCGCGCGCCGAATTCGTGTGTCCGAAGCGGATTTCTTGCCCGACTTGCAGTTTGTTTTTCTTCGCGACCGCGTAACCGACGACGGCGCCGTTAAAGTCGGAATATTTAAAGAATTCGCCTTCTTGAAGCGTATAAGGTTTGCCGTCCGACTTCGTAACGGAGCTGAAATATTCCGGCGTCGTCGCGATGACCGGCGCGCCTTGGTAGTTGTCGCCGCGAGCGATCGGAATCGCCGTTTTCACTTCCGCCGAGTAGCGCGACGAACGCATCAGGTCGTAATATTCGTAAGGGATCAACCCGACCGGGTCTTGGTTGTAAAAAACCGTGCTAAGAACGAGTTGCAGTTTGCTTCCCTTGGCGCCGACGATCAAGTCGTACCCCTGCGCGCCCTGTTGGAACGATTTCCCGACGACGCCGTTAATAACGAGAACCGTAACGACGAGCGCGACGCCGAGCGCCATCGAGAACGCCGTCAACGCCGACGCCAACGAACGGTGCCGAATGCTTTTCCAAGCGATTTTCCAAAGACTCATTTTGCCGCCTCAAGTAATTAAGGGACGTTCGACCGCCGCGCCAAACGCCGGTCGCTTCCGAAAAAATAACGAAAAAAACAAGGGCGCGCCGAGCGAAAACGCTTCCGCTCGACGCGCTTTAACGGATTATTCTTCCGTCGAATCGTTCGCGTCGTCCGATTCCGAATCGATTTCGACCGTCGGTTCCGGCGCCGCCGTTTCTTCTCCGGCGAAGGTCGAGGCGCCGAGCGTCGTTTTCGGCGTCGCGTCGACTTCGTCGCGCGGAATGCGGTTGATCGCGACGATCGCGTCGTCGACGTCGACGTTCATCAAGCGGACGCCCTGCGTGTTGCGGCCCGTTTCGCGGATTTCGTCGATCGCGAAACGTTGGATTTTGCCGCGCGCGGTGATCGTCATCACTTCGTCGCCCGCGTCGACTCGCAAGACGTCGACGACTTTGCCGTTGCGCTTCGTCGTCTTGACGTCGAGGAGACCGCCGCCCCCGCGCCGTTGCGTTCGGTAACGACGGTTCGAGGAGCCGTCGGCGCTTTCGTCGGCGTCTTCCGCTTCCGCGTTTTCGGCGGCTTCCGTCGCTTCGAGTTCGGCGTCGTCGACCGCGTCGCCCGGATCGGCTCCGGCGGCGGTCATTTCGAGCGCGTCGCCCAACGCTTCCAACTCTTCGGCGCTCGTCGCCGCGGCGTTCGGGCCGAACGGCGTGCGCTTCCCGTACCCGTTTTCGCAAACCGTTAAGAGGAAAGCGTTTTCGTCGGCGACCGCCATCCCGACGACGTAGTCGCCGGCGCGGAGCGAAATCCCCTTGACGCCGCTGGCCGCGCGCCCCATCGGTCGAGCGTCCGACTGTTTGAAGCGAATCGCTTTCCCCTTGGCGGTCGCCAAAACGATTTCGTCGCCCGGTTCGACGACCGCGACGTCGACGAGTTCGTCCCCTTCGCGGAGTTTGATCGCGATGAGGCCCGCTTTGTTCGGTCGGCTGTACGCGCTCAAATCGGTCTTCTTGACGAGACCGTTTTTCGTCGCCATCACGAGGAACGCGCCCGGTCGATCGAAGTCGCGAATCGCGCGGCAGTCGGCGACCTTTTCGTCGGCGTCGAGGTTCAACAGGTTGACGAGGTTGCGTCCCTTCGCGTCGCGAGCGAGTTGCGGAATGCCGTAAACCTTTTGCCAATAGCACTTACCCTTGTTCGTGAAGAAGAGCAGATAGGAGTGCGTGCTGGCGACGAAAAGGTGGCGCACCGGGTCTTCCTCGTCGGTCTTCGCGCCTTTAAGTCCTTTGCCGCCGCGACGTTGCGCTCGGTACTCGTCGAGCGCGGTTCGCTTGACGTAACCGTTCGTCGTGATCGAAACGACCATCGTCTCTTCGTTGATGAGGTCTTCGTCCGCGACGTTCCCGACTTCCTCGAACGCGATTTCGGTGCGGCGTTTGTCGGCGAACTTGTTTTTGACCTCTTCCAAGTCTTGACGGACGATCGCCAAAATGTTCTTTTCGTCCGACAAAATGCGGCGGAACTCCGCAATATCGGCGAGAAGCGCGTTGTACTCGTCGGCCAACTTTTGCTGTTCGAGGTTGACCAATTGACCGAGCGTCATCCGGAGGATCGCGTCCGCTTGCACCGGCGTGAGCGTGTACGACTCCTTGACGCCGCGCGTCGACTGGAACGACTCGAAGCCTTCGTCGCCGAGCGCTCGATTCAAGAGCGCGGCCGGGCACTCGATTTGCATCAAGCGTTGCTTCGCCTCGAACTGCGTCGCCGACGTGCGAATGACGCGAATAACTTCGTCGATGTTGGCGTGAGCGATCAGCAAGCCCTCGACGGTGTGTTGGCGCTTAATCGCTTTGTTCAAAAGGAATTGCGTTCGACGGCGAATGACCGAAACGCGGTGCCGCAGGAACTCGACGATCAGCTCTTTGAACGTCATAACGCGCGGTTTGCCGTCGACCAACGCGAGCAAAATGATCGAGAACGAGTCTTGCAGCGGGGTGTATTGGTAAAGCTGGTTCAGGACGACGTGCGGGTCGGCGTCTTTCTTCAAGTCGAGAACGAGACGCACCGGCTCTTTCAGGTCGGATTCGTTGCGAATCGACGAAATCCCGACGATGCGCCCTTCGTTGACCATTTCGGCGATCTTTTCTTCGACGCGGTCGCGAGCTTGTTGGTAAGGAATTTCCGAAACGATAATCCGACTTCGCTTGCCGTTTTCCTCGATGCGAGCGCGAGCGCGAACGACGATGTTGCCGCGTCCGGTCAGGTAACCGCGACGAATCCCGCGGGTTCCGCAAATAACGCCGCCGGTCGGGAAGTCCGGGCCCGGGCAGATGCGAAGCAACTCGAACGGCGAAATATCGGGGTCGTCGATCGTCGCGATCGCGGCGTCGCAGACTTCGCCGAGGTTGTGCGGCGGAATGCTTGTCGCCATCCCGACGGCGATCCCGTTCGCGCCGTTGACGAGAAGGTTCGGCGCCTTCGACGGCAAGACGGTCGGCTCCATTCGCGTTTCGTCGTAAGTCGGGACGAAGTCGACGGTGTCGAGGTTCAAGTCTTCGAGGAGCGTCATCGCCATTCCGGAAAGGCGCGCTTCGGTGTAACGCATCGCGGCGGGGGGAAGACCGGCGATCGACCCGAAGTTCCCCTGTTTGTCGATGAGGACGTGCCGCATGTTCCATTCTTGCGCCATCCGAGCGAGCGTCGGGTAAACGACCTGTTCCCCGTGCGGGTGGTAGTTCCCGCTGGCGTCGCCGGAAATCTTCGCGCATTTGACGCGCTGCGAATGCGGGCCGAGGCCGAGGTCGTTCATCGCGACCAAAATGCGGCGCTGCGACGGTTTCAAACCGTCTCGAACGTCCGGAATCGCGCGGCTGACGATAACGCTCATCGCGTACGTCAGGTAGCTTCCCTTCAACTCGTCTTCGATGGCGAGCTGAACGAGCTTCGAACCGTCCGGGAGAACCAGCTGACCGTTGGCGTTCATGATCGGGCGGAGCGGGCGCAACGGCGTCGACGGCGTTTCGGAGCCGTTTTCGTCGTCGAACGAATCGGAATCGACGTTGTTATCGGCGTTCGAGTTCTCCGCGTCGGAACGTTCGTCGTCGTTCGGGCGCTCTTCGTTTTCCGAATTTTCGCGGAAATCCGCGTCGTCGTTGTTTTGATTGTCGTCGGACAAGGGAAAGTCTCCTCGCTGATGGGGTCGGACGG
>JAZQAP010000476.1:0-2303 GCA_045545275.1 Thermoguttaceae bacterium
GTCCGATTCCGCGCCGCCGGCGTTTCGCTCGGTTCGACGCGAGACGGAATCCCGGTCGGCGGAACGTTCCAAACGCGCCGTCCGCCGTCCGCGCGAAAAGGATAATTTTGAGCGAAAACGGCGCTATTCGCCGTTAAAATCGATAAGAAAACGCAAACCGCTCCCGCGCCGGTCCAAAGAAACGATTTTGAAGCCGATCGAACCGCCGAGGTCGCCGAAAAACGTTGAAAAAACATAAGCGCACGCCGAATCGTGTCAATACATTAATAAAAAGCGCAACGCGAACGAAAAACTCCGCTTTTCTCGTTCGTCGCGACGCCCGCCCGCCGCGCCCGCCGTCGACGCGCAACTCGGCGTCGACGACGTAAAACCGCCCGCGTCGCCGTCGTTCGACGCCGCCGCGCGCGGTCGCTTTGTTCGGTCGTTTTTGAATCGTCGCGGTAAAAAACGCCGCGAAAAGCCGCCCGCGTCCGTCTAGGCGGTCTTCTCACGGTTGAGTATACGTTCCGCGAACGTTCCAAATCCTATTCTAATTTAAAAAACTTAAAAAAATAGTCGCTTTTTCTCAATGTTTTTACATTTGCGCGAAAAAATCAAGTTTATTCGTTACGACCGCTACAATCGCTACGATCGCGTTGTCTCTCTATAAATTTCGCCGCGAACGGCGACGCCCGCCCATCGCAATCTTACGCAATCCGCCCGTTCCCTCTATTCTACCGTTCCCGACGCGCGCCGCGAACGCGCGGTCAAAGGGATTCGACAAATTTTACCGATTGTTCCAATTTTTCTCAAAGAAACGCTCGACGTCGGTCGATAAAATCTTTAAGCGGCGTCGCGTCGAAAAAAAGTCGACCGAATGCGACTTGCGCGGCGCCGACGCGGTTCGCGCCGCGCGTTCGCCCGTTTCGTCTCCGCAATTTTTCGCAAACGTTCGAACCGTCGGTCGCGCCGCTTGTTTTTCGCCGAACCTACGCCCAACGCTCGGTCGCGTCGGTCGGTTTTCGTTTCAAAGGAGAATCTCATGGCGGCGCCCATTTTTCGCGCTTACTTTCGCCGAACGGTCGTTTCGACGGTCGCTCGACCGGTTGTCGCGGCGCAAAAAAACGCCGACGCGGTTTTACCGCGCCGCGCTCGACGCTTGCGCGTCCTCACAGCGCGAACGCTGATTTTCGCATCGTTATTCGTTTTATTTTCAAACGCTCCGATTTTCGCGCAACAAAATCAATGGGCGGTCAAGATGTTTAGCGAACTCGGCACGGTTCGCACGCACGACTTTGGAAGCGTCGCGTTGCACGCCGAGGTCGAACAACGTTTCCGCTTCAAAAATATTTACAAGGAAGACGTCGTTATTTCGTCCGTTTCGTCGAACTGCGGTTGCACGAAGGCCAGCGCGTCGAAAACGACGATTCGTTCGGGCGAAACCGCCGAAATTATCGCTCGCGTCGACACGTCCGGTCGTCAACACACCAAAGGTCGCAAGGCGACGATCACCGTCGTTTTCAGCAAACCGTCCTTTGCGGAAGTGCAAATGCAGGTGAAGACGTACATCCGCGCCGACGTCGGTTTCGACCCGGGCTCGATCGAATTCGGCACGACGACGCAAGGCAAACGCGTCGTCAAACGCGCCTACCTGCAATACAAAGGCCGTCCGGACTGGAAGCTCGTCGGCGTTCAAAAAAGCAACCCCGGCGTCCGCGCCGAAGCTCGCGAAGCGCGCCGCACGTCGAACGAAGTCGTTTACGAAATCCTCGTCGAACTGAAAGAAGACGCCGCGCCGGGCTACATTCACGACCTCTTGAAATTCAAGACGAACGACCCCGACCCCGCGACCGCGTCGATTTTCCTCCCGATTCGCGGCCTCGTTACCGCTCCGCTGACGGCGAAACCGGCCTACCTGCAGCTCGGCGTCGTTCCGAAAAACGCGACGGTAACGAAAAACCTCGTCGTTTGCGGCTCCTCGCCCTTCAAAATCCTCAGCGTCGAATCGAACGACAAACGGATGAGCTTTTTGAAGACCGATCTTAATCGAACGGTTCACGTCGTCCCGGTTACGTTCCGGGCCGGTTCCCAAACCGGAGCGATTAACGAAACGATCGTCGTCGCGACGTCCCAAAAGAACGAAGCGCCCCTTCGCGTCGCCGCGACCGGATACGTCGTCGACGCGGACGCCCCGGCTTCGCTCGACTCGACCGCCGACTCCGACGACGACGCGCTCGGACTCGAAACGCTTGAAACCGCCGCGCCCGAGTCGACGTTAACCCCGGCGACGCCCGCTCCGCGAGTCGCCGCCCTTCTGTCGACCG
>JAZQAP010000477.1:0-4834 GCA_045545275.1 Thermoguttaceae bacterium
GACGGTCGCCTCGACTCGAACGGAACGTTCGCGACCCGCGCCGAACTCGACGCGCTCCGGGAAGAGTCGGCGCTTATGTCTTGGAAAAAAGGCGACTTCCGAATCACGCCTTACGGGTTCCTGAACCTCTCCATGTCGGCCGACACGCAGCGCGCCGTTCCGGGCGAATACATCCTTTACGCGCAGTCGCCGGACGTCGACGACTCGTCCGACTTCACCGTCGACGCTCGAACGTCGCGTCTCGGCTTCAAGATGGAAGGCCCCCGCGTCGAACAGTTGAACGCCGACTTGCGCGGTTGTCTCGAATTCGACTTCCAAGGAGCGATTAACGGTTCGAAAAACAAGGGGGGCGTCCAGCTCCGCCGCGCTTACGCCGAGTTGGTCGACGCGGAGAACCAACGCCGTTTCCTCGCCGGGCAAGAATGGGAAATCGTCTCGCCGCTCGCGCCGCAGATGCTGAACTATCTCCCGGGCGGGTTCGCCGGAAGCATCCAATACCGCCGCGCGCAAGTCCGTTTTGAACAAGGCTTTACGCTTAGCAAGGATTTTCAAACGCTCGCGCAAATCGCCGTTTGCGACAACATCCTCGGCGATTATACGTCGACGCCGGGCGTGTCCGCCGCGACGTCCGGTTGGCCGGTAATCGAAGGCCGTTGCGCCGTCGCGCTCTTCAAGGACGCTCGCGACGGGTTGCCGATAACCCTCGGCGTCTCCGGACATATCGGCGAGCAATATTACAAGTTTTCGCCGATCGCCGGAACCTTCGCGAACACGTCCGAACGGGTCGCGGTCGACACTTGGTCGGCGAACCTCGACGCGGACGTTCCGCTGACGAAAAAGTTCCGCGTCCAAGGCGAATACACCGTCGGCGCCAACTTAAGTTCCTTCTGCGGCGGGATTAACCAAGGCGTCGATCTTTATCGGCGCGACGCGCTCGGGGCGTCCGGCGGTTGGCTCGCGCTCCATACCGACTGGACGCAAAAATTCGCGACGAACGTCGGTTACGGGATCGAAAAAATGGACGAGGACGATCTCGTCGGCACAAGCGTCGCGTCGAACGGCTTCGCGACGTCGCGAACGCGCAACGAATTGTATTTCGTCAACTTCCTTTACAACTGGACGCCGAACTTTATGACCGGCGTCGAGTTCGGCTATTGGCAAACGCAGTACCAAAAAGCCGACGTAACCGGCGAAACCCCGGTCTTTACCGCGATGAAACCGGGCGAAACGTTCCGAACGGAATTTACCGCTCGACTCACTTTCTAACGCGAAAATCGCCGACCGCGTTCGATTTTCAGCGCAATTTCAAAAGAATCCAAAAGAGGGAAAACGTTCGCCGCCGCGACCGCGAAACCGTCAAAAACGGAAACGGCGGCGCGTCCGTCGACGAAAAAAGATAAAAAAAACGACGCGAGCGCTTCGGAGCCTTTCGCGTCGTTTATTTTTTTGGTATAATAGAGACGCGATTTAATAATTTTCGCGAGTTTTTCCCCGCGTTTCCCCCGTCGCTCGACCGTTTCGTTTCGGTTCTTTTCGAGTCGACGAACCGCTCGGCAAGCCCGCGACCGACGATAAATCCCGGAGCGAAATAATGAAACTGCAACAAATTTCCGTTTTTCTCGAAAATAAACCGGGCCGTTTAATGGAAGCGTGCGCCGCCCTCTCCGACGCCGGCGTCAACGTCGAAACCATGTCGCTCGTCGAAGCGGGCGAATTTGGCGTGTTGCGCGTCCTCGCCAAAGACCCGAACGCCGCGTTCGAAGCCCTGAAAGGCCGCTTCACCGTCAAAAAGACCTCCGCTCTCGCCGTTCAAATTCCGGACGAAACGGGCGCGCTGACGAAACTTCTCGGCCTTTTCGCCGCGAACGACGGTCTGAACGTCGAGTACATGTACGGCTTCACGTCGAAAAAACGCGGCGTCGCGGCGATCGTCTTGTCGATGAACGACGTCGACCGAGCGTTGGAAGTCCTGCAAGCGGCGAACGTCGCGCTCGTCGGCGCCGACGACCTTTTCGCTTGATTTTCGCTCGTTGATTCCGCGTCGCCCGCTCTTTCTTGCGCCGCGCCGATAAAAAACGCTTTCGCGACCCGAATAACTCGCCGTCGCGAAAGCGTTTAACGTTCAACATTCTTTATTTGTCGACGCGAAGACTCGACGCGCGTTTTTTAAACGCCGCGTCCGTTAAAACGCCGCGTCGCGAAACGCCAATTCGAGGTTTGAATCGAACTGCACGCCGATGAGCGTCCAAGGAACCGACGACGAATCGGCGGCGTTCGGACGCGGTCGATAATAGACGAAACGCCAAACGACCGGGTGGTTCTGACACTTATACAGATATCGAAACTCGATCAAATCGGAACCGATCGCCTTCGCGCCGACCGGCTCGTAAGCGACGTAAGGGCCAAAGTTAGCGGCGACCAATTTCAAATTGTCGGCCAATCCGGCCAAGAGCGCTTCGTTATCGCCCAACGTCGTGTTTTTCGTCAATTCCGCGAGCGCTTTCCGCGGCCCCTGATTCGGATCGGAAACGTTTTCGAAAAAATTCCCGATCGACGCGCGCAACGCTTCGACGTCGGCGCCGGTCGCTCCGGTTTGCGCTTCGACGGTCGACGGCGCCAACGAATCGCCGCCGCGTCCGACGACGAACGCCAAAAGAAGAATACAAACGCCCCAAAGCGCCGCGTTTTGCTTATTTTTCATCGTTGCCGCGTTCCCTTGTTTTCGCTATTCTATTTTATCGTCGCAACTTAACCGCCGACGCGCCGCTTTGTTCGTCGCGTCGGCAATTTCCCAATAATAGCGACGTTACCAAAAAAAGCGCCGCGCGTCAACGCCGATTTTGCCGCCGTCCTCTCCTTTCCCTTAATTTCCTCTTTTCCCCTTTTCGCATTCGTTCCCCTAAAAAGCCGCGTCTTTCGTTGCGCTTATTTTATCCAAAGCTAAATTTCGTTTTGCTTATGTTGCGCCGTATTATTTATATCGCTTATTTCAAAAAAGCGTTACTTTCTATCCGCTTATACTTCCGACGCGTCGACGGAAGCTGAAAAAAATTCCGAAAAAAAGTTGAATTTCGCCGCGCCGTCCTTATAATTAATACCGAAAAGACGGAGCGCCCGTCGGTCGCGCGACCGTTCGACGCCGTCTTCTCGACGACGCAAGCCGTTCAACGAAAGGATTTCGCGATGGAATTTCAATTTTGCGGGGCCGCCGGAAGCGTTACCGGCTCGAAACATCTCGTCGTTTGCGACAATTTCCAATTTCTCGTCGACTGCGGGCTCGTCCAAGAACGGGCGCACCTCGGTCGCAACTGGGAGCGACTCCCGGAAAATCCGAGCGCGCTCGACGCCGTTTTCTTGACGCACGCGCACCTCGACCACTGCGGTTTGCTCCCGAAACTCGTCGCCGACGGGTTCAAAGGCGCGATTTACGGCGTCCCGGCGACGCTCGAACTGGCTCGTTTAATCCTTTTCGACTCGGCGCGCATTCAAGAAGAAGACGTCGCGTTCAAGAAAAAGCGACACGCCAAAGAGAATCGCGCCCCCAACCCTAACCGACCGAATCGCGCGCTTTACACTCAAGGCGACGTCGACGCGACGCTCCGTCTTTTTCGCCCGATTCCCTACTCGACGCCGACGCAAGTCGCGCCCGGCGTCCGCGCGACGTTCCGCGACGCCGGACATATTCTCGGCTCCTCCTTCATCGAAATCGAGCTTAGCCGCCCGGCGCTCGAAACCGACGCGCCGCGACGCCTCGTCTTCTCCGGCGACCTCGGCCGCGCCAACCGCCCTATCCTACGCGATCCCGAATGTTACGTCGACGACGCGCCCGTTTCGCACCTCTTCCTCGAGTCGACTTACGGCGACCGAGTCTCCGAAGCGGTCGAGTCGGTCGACGACCAGTTGGCGAACGCGATTTCTCGAACGGTCGCTCGCGGCGGCAAAGCGATTATGCCGGTTTTCGCGGTCGAACGAGCGCAAGAGATTTTGTACAGAATCGCGACGCTCCGCGAAGCCGGGCGAATTCCGTCCGACGTCCCCGTTTTCCTCGACAGCCCGATGGCGGTCGAAGCGACCGAAATTTTCGTTCGGCACCCGGAATGTTTCGACGAAGAGACGCTCGCCCTTTCGAAACGCGGCGCGCAAACCTTGTCGAATCTCGGTTTGCTGCGAACGCCGGACGAGTCGCGCAAGCTAAACGACATGAAGGGCCCGGCGCTGATTCTCGCGTCGTCGGGGATGTGCAACGCCGGTCGCATCAAGCACCACTTGGCGAATCACATCGGCGACGCGAAAAATTCGGTCGTTTTCCTCGGCTACCAAGCCGCCGGAACGCTTGGGCGCATCATCGTCGACGGCGCGCCGGAGGTTCGGATTCACGGGAAGCCGCGCAAGGTGCGAGCCGAAATTATCGTCGTCCGCGGAATTTCCGGACACGCCGACCAAAACGAACTGGTCGCTTGGCGAGCCGCGTTCCCGACGCCGCCGAAAACGACTTTCGTCGTACACGGCGAAAAGTCGGCGTCGCAAGCGCTTGCGTCGAAAATCCGCGAACGCGAACCGGACGCCTTCGTTTACGTTCCGGAATACGGCGAAATTTACAAAGACTAGCGCGTTCCTCCAAACGCTAAAGTCGCCCGTTTAAGCGTTTAAGGCGACGTCGGGTCAACCGTTCGCCGACGCGTTTCTCCCTCGAACGCGTCGGTTTTTTGTTCGTCGACCGTCGTTAGCTTTTCTTATTATAAGCTCCGCTTATCGTTTTACCTGGGCGACGCGCCTTTCATTAGCCCAGCTTATTATAAGCGTTTCTTATCCAACTAAACCTCAAAAAATTTGC
>JAZQAP010000478.1:0-1501 GCA_045545275.1 Thermoguttaceae bacterium
GCCGAGTGTATTGCGACAAGTTGACGCGAACGCGTTTGCGAACGTCGGATACGAGACGCTCAAAATTCCGGCGAGCCTTCAAGTCCTTGGAGAATCGGCGTTTGCGAGTTCGTCGCCGCGCGAAAAATTGGAAGTCGAGGAGGGGAGCGAGACGCTGAAAATCGTCGACGGCGCGCTTCTGTCGAAGGACGGAAAGACGTTCTATCGCTTGCCGTTGGGGCTGAGCGCGACGTCGTATAAAGTTCCCGAGGGCGTCGAAATTATCGAATACGCCGCGTTTCGCGAGAACGCAACCCTTGAAACGGTCGGACTTCCGTCGTCGTTGAGAGCGATTAAGAAAAAAGCGTTTTACCGTTGCTCGGCGTTGAAAGGCGTCGCGATTCCGGCGAACGTCGAGCAAATCGACGTCGAAGCGTTCGACGGTTGCGACGCGTTGGAACGTTTCGAAGTCGACCCGAAGAACGCCGTTTACAAAAGCGAAAACGGAGCGTTGCTAAGCGCCGACGGCAAAACGTTTTACAAGCTAATCGCCGTCGCCGAGCGCGACCGCGACGCCGAAAAACGGCTTTTAAAGGAGGAGCGATTGCAAGCGCTTCGTTCCGTCGAAAAACTTCCGAACGGCGAAGTTCGTTCCCTTGCCCCGTCGTATATGGACGCGAAGGCGGCTATCGTTCCGGTTTACAAAAATGGCGTCTACCGCGTTCCGGACGGCGTTACAATAATTAGCGACGGCGCGTTTTTCGATCCGTTTAAAAACCGCAACGCTTTTACGGAAATCGTTTTGCCGGAAGGACTTGTCGTTATAGGCGCGAACGCGTTCTGCGGTTGTTCGCGGCTCGAAACGCTCCGGATTCCGGCGAGCGTTTCGCAATTAGGGTCTTCGGCGGCGTTGGCGACGACGACCCTTTTCACCGATTGCGACGCCTTGAAAACGTTCGAGGTCGCGCCGGAAAACAAAACGTTCCGATCCAGAGACGGAATCTTGCTAAATGCCGACGGAACGGTGTTTTACGGCGTCGTCGCGAACAAGAAACGAAACGTTTTGCAAATTCCGGCGGGCGTCGAACATTTGACGAGAGAACTGAATTTTGGCGATCCGGGCCAAATTATTTTCCCGGATAGTTTGCGCTCGATTCCGCAAGCTAAGTTTAGAAATCTTCAAAATTTAACGTCGGTAACGATCTCGAAAAACATTTACGAAGTCGACAATTTAACGTTTATCGATTGCCCGCGACTCGCCGAAGTCGTCTTGCGCTCGGAAGCGACGGTTTGTAACGACGAGGCGTTTGTTCGCTGCGCGCCGAATTTGACGAATCGCGTCGACCGGGGCGAGGGAAACGAAGCGGGCAACGGGGGCGACGAAGCGTCCGAATCGGCGACGGCGAAGGAGAACGCCGCGTCGCCGACGAGCCCCGTCGTTCCTTTTTCTCCTCTTAAATCCCAAGAAACGTCGAACGAAGGCGCTTTGATTACCGGGGTTTACGACAAAAACGCGACGACG
>JAZQAP010000479.1:0-4082 GCA_045545275.1 Thermoguttaceae bacterium
GGCTCGATGGCGACCGTCGCCGTTCGTCGCGGGGGCGAAAAACTCGCCGAAGGCGTCCTCGTTTTCGCGCACCTCGGCAACGAATTTAGCGATAAACGCCAATTCGCCGAAGGCGACCTCGAAGACCTCGTGCGCGCTTACGGGGTCTACGACGTCGGAGTCGACGCCGACGGTCGTCCCTTGCGCGACCCGGCCCTCGCCTAGTCGCGCCGCCGTCGTTCGAGCCGTTCTCGACGCGCCCGTTTGTTTGCCGCGTCCTCCTATTCGGCGCGCCTCGGCGATATCGCCCAACCGGCGCGCTCGGCTTTTTCGTCGTCCGTTCCCCTCGTTCGTCCGTCGCGTTCCCCTCCGTTCGTCGTTCGCCGACGCCGAACTCCCCTCGTTTCATCGCGTTCTCGGCGTCCGCCGCCCGAACGTTAAGTTTTGTTATAAAAGGATTTTCAACACATGAATCGTCGAGTTGTCGTTACGGGTATTGGTCTGGTTACGCCGCTGGGCGCCGACGTCGAAACGGTTTGGCGCCGTTTGTTGAACGGCGAATCGGGCGTCGGTCGCATCACCTTGTTCGACGCGTCGAATTTCGCTACGCAAATTGCCGCCGAAGTGAAAGATTGGGATATTTCCGCGATCGGCGAAAATCCCGACGATTGGAAAGCTCAAGATCGCCACACGAAATTCGCGATCGGCGCCGGTTATCAAGCGATGAAAGACGCCGGACTCCTCGGCGACGACGGAACCAATCTCGATCCCGAGCGGTTCGGCGTTTACACCGGCGCGGGCGAAGGCGCTCAAAATTTCGACGATTTCGCCGCGATGACGCTCGCCGGACTCGGCGAAAACGGCGAATTCGACGAAGCGAAATTCATCGAAAAAGGCCTTGAAATCCTCAATCCGGTTCGCGAACTCGAACAAGAGCCGAACATGCCCGCCGCTCACCTAGCCGCCTACTTCGGCGCCAAGGGGCCGAACGTCAATTGCCTCACCGCCTGCGCCGCGAGCGCTCAAGCGATCGGCGAAGCGGCGGAGCTTATCCGTCGCGACGAAGCCGACGTCATGCTCGCCGGCGGCGCGCACTCGATGATTCACCCGTTCGGCGTTACCGGCTTCAACCTCCTCACCGCGCTCAGCACCTCCAACGACGAGCCGGAAAAGGCTTCGCGCCCGTTCGACAAACGTCGCAACGGCTTCATCCTCGGCGAAGGCGCGGGCGTTCTCGTTCTCGAAGAACTCGAACACGCTAAAAAACGCGGCGCGAAAATCTACGGCGAAATCGCCGGTTACGGCGCGACCTCCGACGCCTACCGCATCACCGACACGCACCCGGAAGGACGCGGCGCCATTAGCTGTATGAAGCTCGCCCTCGAAAGCGCGGGCCTTACCCCCGACGACGTCGATTACATCAACGCGCACGGCACCAGCACCGGCGTCAACGACCGCGTCGAGTCCCTCTCGATTCGCGAAGTCTTCGGCCCGCGCGCTTATCAAATTCCGGTCTCCAGCACGAAGAGCATGACCGGGCACCTCATCGCCGCCGCCGGCGCGACCGAGTGTATTTACTGCCTCCTCGCCATTCGCGACAACGTCGCGCCTCCGACGATCAACTTCGAAGTGCGCGACCCCGACTGCGACCTCGATTACGTTCCGAACGTTAAGCGCAACGTCAAGATCGACGTCGCGATGAGCAACAGTTTCGGTTTCGGCGGCCAAGACGTTTCCCTCGTCGCGCGCCGTTACGTCGACTAAATCGCGTCGCCGTTCCGCTTCCTCTCGCAAGCGCGAAACGTCTCGTTTTAAAGCGAGCGAAGCGTCGAGAAAAGCGGCCGATTTTACGCGGTTTGTCTATTTCCCCTTTAAGCGTCGTTTGGTCGATTCGACGACTCGACGCCTCTTAATCCGACGGCGGACGTTTCGGCGTCCGTCGTTTTTTTTCGCGACCGTCCGCCGACGCGCGGCCTCGCTTGGAGTCGTTCCATGAAAAAATTCTTTATCGCCGGTTTAATGCAGGGCTCGATCGTTCAAGAAGCGATTCACTCGCAAGACTATCGAACGGAAATCAAAAAAGCGTTAAGCGAAGCCTTTCCGGACGCCGACGTTTACGACCCGTTCGAACGCAACAAAGACTCCCTCTTTTACTCGCCGGAAACGGGCAAAAAAGTTTTTTTGGGGCACAATCGCATGTGCGGAACGGAAATCGACGTTCTCGTCGCGTTTGTTCCGGAAGCGTCGATGGGCGCCGCGATCGAAATTTGGGAGGCTTGGCGCAACGGCGCGCTCATTTTGACGATTTCGCCGATGGCGTCGAATTGGACGATCAAATTTTTAAGCGACGCGATTTATCCAGACCTCGCCGCTTTCCGCGCCGCGCTCGACTCCGGCGCCGTCGCCCGACTCGTCGCCGAACGTCCGCGAACCGCTCCCCGTTCCTTCTAAAAACGCTTGAAACTCGTCGCACGCCGTCGCTTTAACGCCGTTTTAACGGTCGCGACGATTTTAACGCCAACGCGCCGTCGTCAATGAAACGATTTTGGTTTTTCCTCCTCCTCGCCGCCTTATTAACGCGACTCGCCGCCGCCGTTTATTGGGACGAACGCGTTCGAAACGCCGCGTTCGTTCCCGGCGTCGCCCCCGCTTCGACCGTCCAAACCGCCGACGCTCCCCTCGTTTCCCAAACCGCTCAAACCGCCGGCGTCCCCCTCGCTTCCCAAACCGCTCAACCCCTCGACGTTCCCCTCGCTTTCCAAACCGCGCAAACCTCCAACGTCCCCCTCGCTTCCCAAACCGCCCCGTCCCCTCAAACGGACGGCCCGTTTTTCTTCGGCGACAGCGACTCCTATTGGAAGCTCGGGCGCGCGTTAGCGTTCGGGCGACCTTACCGCTTCGACGAAGAGCGGCGTTGGGAAATCTTCCGAACCCCCGGTTATCCGATCCTCCTCGCCCCGCTTTTTTGGGCGTTCGGCGAAAATCCTCCCGTTTTGGCGGCGCGCTTCCTCGGCGCTTGCTTCGGAACGTTGAACGTCGGCCTCGTCGCCGTTCTCGCGTTCGCCTATTTTCGGCGACGTTCGATCGCGGCGCTTTCCGGTCTCGTCGTCGCGTTCGATCCGACGCTCGTTCTCCAAAGCGTTCTCGTTTTGTCGGAAGAGCCGTTTCTAACGTTCGCGCTCCTTCAACACCTCGCCGCGCTCGACGTCGCCCGGCGATTCGGCCTCCTTGCGCTTCCGTCCGCCGATTTTTCGCCGCTAAAATCGGTCGATTCGCTCAATTCCGCCGACGCGCAACCGACGCGACCGTTAAACTCGGCAAAATCGCCCCGTTTTTTCGCCGTCGACGCGCCGCCGTCGCTCGCTCGACTCCTCCTTTCCGGCGTCGCGCTCGGCGTTCTTTCGGCGGCGACCGTTTATTTGCGTCCGAGTTGGCTTTACTTCCTCCCGTTCGCGACGTTTTTTGCGTTTACGTTTCGTTTTTTTGTTTTTTTCACCGAAAAGCGCGTCCAACGCCGCTCCCGCCCGTTCCCCTCGACCGATAAACTCGACGCGAAGCGCCGCGTCCTCCCCGCTTTCCTCGTCGTCGCCGGAACGACCGCGCTCGTTTTCGCCGCCGCCCTCTCCCCTTGGACGTTCCGCAACTACCGTTTAACCGGACGCCCGATCGCGACCTCTCTCCAAATGGGCGCGAGCCTTTACGACGGTTGGCGCCCCGACGCCGACGGCGCGAGCGATATGCGCTTCGTCGACGAATTTCGCCGTCTCGAACTCGAATCGCCGTCGGCCCCGCCGAACGAACACTTCGAAGTCCGTCTCGACCAACGACTTAAAAACGCCGCCCTCGACTGGGCCGTCGCGAATCCCGGCGCCGTCGCCCGACTCGCCGTCGTTAAACTCGCCCGCCTTTGGAGCCCGATTCCGCGCGAACCCGCCTTTTCGACGCCCGCGCTTCAAGCGCTCCTCGCCGTTAGTTTCACCCCCCTCCTTGTCGGCGGACTTTGCGGATTTTATCGGTCGTTCCGTCGTCGCGGCGCCGGTTGGTCGCTCCTCCTCCCGGCCCTTTATCTTTCCGGCCTCCATTCGATTTTTGTTTCGTCAATC
>JAZQAP010000480.1:0-4317 GCA_045545275.1 Thermoguttaceae bacterium
AACGTTAGGCGCCGGCGCTTGCGACAAGCTCGGGAGCGCGACGGTTTTCGCCGGTCGTCGGCGCTTCAAACGCTAGTCGACGGCGAGCGAACGGGCGCCGGTCGCGTTTGAAATCGACCGGCGTTCGACCGTTTCATTAGGCGGCGTTTCGGCGTCGCGTCGTCGCGTTCGATTTTATTGAAAGTCGCCCCGTTTTCAGACGGCGCGACGTCGGGGGAATTGCGCGAACTTTTTCTTTATGAACAACGTCGGAATATCGAAAAAATTGGAGCAAACGGCGCGTCTTCTCGAGTTTTGCGAAGGCCCGTCGCCGTTGACCGACGAGTTGACGCGAGCGGCGGAGCGCGTTTCTCTTCTTGAAATTCCGTTGGAGTTTTTCGCGTCCGCGGCGACGGACGAGCGCGTCGGCGCCGAGCTTGACGGAGCGCTCGGATATTGGTTTCGCGACTTTTTTCCCGACGTCGTTTGGGCCTTGCGCGAGACGGTCGCGACCGGAACGTCGGCGTTGTTCGAGCGGGTCGCGCGGGCGGTCGAGCCGGCGGTCGTCGAGTTGGCGCGAGTTCGTTCGCTCGACTTGCGGGCGTCCGGATTTTTGCGCGACGCGTTCGGCGTTCGCGATCTCGATTCGTTGAAGCGAGCCTGCGAAACGGGCGCGCTTTCGCGGTCGCGGGAGTTTTCCCCCGAAACGGAACTCGATATTCTCGACGATATTTATTTTTTGAACGCGCTTGATAAAGACGGCGTTCGCGACGGCGAAACGTTGGAGCGGGCGAACGGCGCGAGCGTCTTCGCGAGCGATTCGTTCGGAAGCGAATTCGCCCGTTTGGCCGCGTTCGACGAACCGGCGCTTCCGCTCGACGACCCGAATTTGATGTTTGGCGCGAACGCCGAAGCGTTGGCCGATTTTATCGTTTCGGAATTGCGCAATCCGACGAAAAAACGGGACGTCGCGGCGACGGCGAAAGCGTTGGTTTCCGAGTTCGTCTCGAAAGAAGCGCTCGACGCGGCCCGCGAACAAGCGCTCGGCGTCGTCGGGAAAATTCGACGATTTTTCGTTCCGCGGGACAATCCGGCGAACGCGCGCTTGCGTTGGGAGGAAGAGGAGCGGCGACGAGCGAGAGAAACGCGGCGTCGGGAGACGGCGGACGGCCCGCAAAGCGGTTCGAACGGCGGACGTTCCGAACATTGGGACGGAGCGGTCGCGCCGGACGCTCGAATCGAAGCGGTCGGGCCGCTCGGGCGTTCGGCGGACGCCGTCGCTCGGCTCGACTTTTTGATCGAAACCGACGACCCGAAAAGCGCGTTCGAACGGATTAAAAACGCCGTTTTCGTTAAGGAAACGCTCGCGGAGGACGCCCGATTTTTGGCCGTTTCGCTCCGCCCGGAAGCGTTCGCGCTCCCGTTCAACGCCCGCCCGACGCCGGAAACGCGCCTCTTTTTTTACGCGGCGACCGAGTTCGTTTGGGGCGCCCGCAAACTTTTCCTTTCGTCGACGCCGAAGTCTTGGGACGCGCTGCGCCAACGGGCGGAGGAGCGCGGTTGGCGGTTGACGTCGCTCGGGCTTTACTCCGGCGCTCGACGCTTGGGGTCGCGAACGGAGCGGCGAATTTACGAGAAGCTCGGTTTGCCGGAGATTCCGGTCGAGTTGCGCGAAGGGCGCGTCGAGAGCGATTGGCTCGACGCCGGGGCGCCGGAGTTGTTGACGCTCGCCGATTTGCGCGGCGATTTGCATTCGCATTCGACCTTCACCGACGGAACCGGCTCGCTCGAAGAGATGGTCGCGGAGGCGCGGCGGCTTGGATGCGATTACCTCGCCGCGACCGATCACACCAAGAACGTCGTTTCGGTCGGCGGAATGAACGACGCCGAAATTTTGCGTTATTGGGATTATATCGACGAGTTGAACGGCGTTTTGCGGCGCGAAGGAATCGATTTTCGCGTTTTGAAGGGCGCGGAAGTCGATATTCTCGACGACGGCTCGCTCGATTTGAAGGACGAAACGTTGGCGCGCGCCGACTGGATCGTCGCGAGTTTGCACTTTGGGCTCGACCAATCGCCGGAACGGTTGCGACGGCGGTGCGAAGGCGCGTTTCGCAATCCGTTCGTCGACGCGATCGGGCACCCGACCGAGCGTCAAATCGGAACGCGCAAGCCGATGGAGGTCGACGTCGAGTTTCTCGTCGAGTCGGCGGCGCGGTTCGGAAAATGTCTCGAACTGAACTCGCAACCTCGGCGGCTCGACTTGAACGTCGACGGCTTGATCGCGGCGAAAAAAGCGGGCGTTCCGGTCGTTATTTCGACCGACTCGCATTCTCCGGCGCACCTTGCTTACTTGCGTTTCGGCGTCGAGCAAGCGCGACGCGCCGGACTGACGCGCTCCGACGTCGCGAACGCGCGCTCGTTCGCCGAGTTGACCGAGTTGCGCGCCGAGTTAAAGCGGCGGAGCGGACGCGGCGAAAGTTGAAATTTTAAAGCGAATATTTGGTCTTGTTGAAAACGATGAATAGATTGACGACGTTTTTGGGGCGGTTTTGCGTTTTGGCGGCGTTGATCGCGGCGCCTTGGGCCAACGTGGGCGTCGACGCTAGAAATTTCCGAATTTTGCTTTATTTAGCGTTGGCAAGCGGGATTTTCGCCTTCGTTTCGCTTTGGACGACGCCGCGCCGCGAACGCCGAACGAACTCTTATTGGGGGACGCTCGCGACGGCGATTCCGTTGGCGTTGGGGTTGGCGCTGGGCGTCGCGCAGGTTCTCCCGCTTTCCGAAGAGACCTTGGCCCGCGTTTCGCCCCGCGTTCTCGAGCTGAAAGCCGAGCTTTTGCCCCCCGATTGCGACGAGGCCGCCGAAGTTCCGTCGCTCGACGCGTTCGCCGACGCCGAATTTCGGGCGCCCGCTTTGCTCGACGAAGCGGAGGAAGCGGCGTTGCGCGAGTCGTTGAGCGAACCGTTTCCGTTCGACCCGGACGCTCCGCTCGATTTGCAAAGCGCGACGGCGGTCGACGCGGCGGTCGAACGAGCGTTTTTGCCCGCCGACGCTCCGGCGCGGAACGCTTGGGGGCGAACGATCAGCGTCTATCCGTTGGCGACGCGGGCGCAACTTTTGATTTTTGGCGCGGCGACGATTATTTTTTTGTCGGCGGCGATTTTGTTCAACACGAACGCTTCGCGGCGCTTTCTTTGGCGCGCGGTCGCGTTAAACGGGTTGGCGTTCGCGCTTTTTTGCCTCGCGGGCAAGCTGAATCCGGCGTTTTACGAGAACGAAACGATTCTCGATTGGTTGAACAACAAGCGTTTTACTCCGTTCGAGTCCCTTTGGAGCGACGAAACGTCGCGTTCGACGGCGGGACTCGACGAACGGTTCGAACGCGATCGGCATTACGGGACGTATGTTTGTCGCAACGCCGCGGCCGGGTATTTGGGGCTTTGCTTGGCGCCGGTCGTCGGGTTGATTGTTTTAGCGTTTTTGAAAACGACGCGTCTCCTCGATAAAGAACGAGTCGGGCGCAAACGCGAACGCGCCGAAGCGGAACGTTGGAGCGACGTTTACGAAACGCGGCGCGACGCCGGTTGGAAACGAGCGCTCGGCGATTTCTTCGACCTTTTTAATCGACGGCTCGTCGTTTGGCTGGGCGTCGCCGGTTTGATTTTAGGCGCGATTTTCGTCTCTTTGTCGCGCGGCGGATCGATCGCGGCGGTCGTCGGCTTGACGGGGGCGCTCGGCGTTCTCGCAATCCGCAAAGAAGGGCGGCGTTATTGGCCGGCGCTCGCGGCGTCGGGCGCGATCGCGTTTTCGTTTCTCGCTTGGAACGGAATGGCTCAACGCTTCGACGCGCGGATGTCGACCCTTGTCGAAGAGGACGTTAAAACGGGAAAAACGGCGGTCGAGAGCGACGGGCGTTGGCAAAACTGGAGCGACGCGGCGGAAACTTGGCGCGATTATCCTTGGTTCGGCTCCGGATTGGGAACGTATTCCATCGCGAATTATCGCAACGACGAGGCGCTTAAATACGGCTGTTTGTTTTATTACGCCGAAAATTCGTTTATTCAAACGCGTTTGGAAATGGGGCGGCTCGGCGTGTTGCTGTACGTTTTGACGTATGTCGCGCTGATAATCGGCGTCGGGCGCTCGGTCGTCGGGAAGCGGAGTCGCGAGACGTTGGCGGTCGGTTGCGTCGGAATTTGCCTTCTTCTCGGGCAATTTATCGCGTCGATGGGCGACTTTGGGATTTATTTTACGGCGAACGTTTTTCTTTTCGCGGCGCTCTCCGGGTCTTGCGTCGCGCGAAAAAACGTTCGAAAATGGGAAAAATTGGAGGCG
>JAZQAP010000481.1:0-7326 GCA_045545275.1 Thermoguttaceae bacterium
GCTCGGCGTACGGCGCGGCGCGCAAAAGTCCGTGAACGCGGCGCTGGTAAAAGCCGATCGTTTGACCGGACGGGACGTCGAACAGCTCCGGCGTCGGCGCGGGCGCTTTGAACTCGGAGTCGGGGCGGCGCGAATGAACGCTCATGCGTCCCGTTATTTGGGCGAACTCGTAAGCGTCGAATTGGCGCTCTTCCGCGACGGCGACGCAAACGTCGAGATAACCGGCGGCGACGCGTTCGCCGCGCTTGAAATGAAACGCCGAACGACGATACTCCGCGGCGCGTTCCTCGTTGGACGTTAAGCCGCGAAGACGCGTTGAGATAAGGTTCTGTTCGTTTTGCTCGTTCAGGAGGAGCGCGCGCAAGGCGTCGTAATCGTTCGCTTCGGTCAAGCGGTCGACAAGCTCGTCCCAATACCGCGCTCGTTTGTCGTCGGAGAGTCGGGGCGCGTCGGCGAGATTGCGCAACGCGGCGACGCAAACCGGGCGCATTTCGGCGCTTAACGTCGCGAACGTTTCGGCGTCGACCGTTTCGCGAACGTCGCGGAGGAACGCGTCGGCGTCGGCTAAGCGTTTTTGGTAAATTTCGACGCTCAAACCGTCTTCCGGGACGGCGAAGAGCGCGCGTTGTTCCGAGGTAAGTTCCGAAACGGCGGCGTTTGGCGTCGTCGATTCCGGAAAAACGGCGAGCGGCGCGGAAGCGGAAAAAGCGAGCGACGCGGCGCCAAGTAGCGTCGTCGGCGTCGCGACGGCAAGTAGAAGGCGAGAAACGCGCATTGACGGGCCCTTTCGTTTTAGAACGCTCGTAAGTCGCAAATCGTTTTTGCCGCGACGGTTGCGAAAAAAAATATTTGCGAACCGAGAACCGACGAGCGTTTGTTAAATTTATTTTAGCGACAAGAGATAGCGGCGTCAAGCGACGTCGCGCGATTTCGGCTAATTTTTTTCTTAAAAAGACTTGCGTTAAAATCGCCGGAAGAAGGCGGGCGCGCGAAAGTCGGAAAACCCGACGCGAAACGCCGCGTCGAAACGCAATCGGTTCCGACGCGGCGTCGCGTGATGTTTGACGTTGTAAACGTTAAAATTTAACGGCTTACTTGACTTCCGGGAATTGTTCGCCGAGGAGGCGTTCGAGTTCGGCGCCGCGCGCTTTCGTGCTGAGGACTTTGCCGTCTTTGCCGACGAGAACCATCGTCGGAATCGCGTTGACGCCGTAATATTCGCTGATGATAACGTAATCTTTTTCAGCGTCTTGCGTCAGTTTGCGCGACGCGGTCTTCCAAGGCAGCTTGCGTTCTTCTTCGAACTTGTGCAAGCGTTCGAGGTCGTCGTCGATGCTGTACCCGAGAATTTCGAACCCGGCGGCGTTGTATTTTTCGTACATTTTCGTCATGTTCGGGATTTCGCCGATGCACGGGCCGCACCAGGTCGCCCAAAAGTCGACCAAAACGACCTTGCCGCGATACGACGCCCAGTCGATTTCGGTTCCGTCGAGGTAAAGCCCTTCGACTTTCATTTCGTTCCCGACGAGGTCGGCGAAGCGGATTTTTCCTTCGAAGCGCGTCGCGATGCGTTTGCGGCTTTCGTCGTCGGACGCGGCGAACGCGGCGCAGAGGTCTTTCAACATCGGAACGCCGATCGCCGGTTTCGAGCGGGCGAGGTCTTCGAGAATCGACGGCGTTCGGGACGCCCAGTAATCGTCGGTTTTCGCTTTTTCGATCAACTCGGTTCCGAGTTTCTTGATCGCGGCTTCGTCGTTCGCTTCGATCGCTTTGTCGACGGAAACGCTCGCGACTTGGAACTTCAAGAGGTCGACGCGGCTTTGGTCGACCGGGTCTTTCGCTTCTTCGGCGGCGAGGAGCGCGTTCAAGCCGTCGAGGTCGCCGACGTAACCGAGCCCGGCGACGTATTGACGGAAGTAACCGGTTCGGTCGGCGGCGTCGATATTCGGGAGTTCCGAAAGATATTTGTAACAGGTCATCGTCGCGACGTTCGCTTTGAGGTAAAGCGCGTTCATATCGGTCGCGTCTTGGCGGAGCGCGGCGAACGCTTCGCGAATTTTGTTCATTTGTTCTTTGTAAAACGCTTCGTCCTTGCCGGCCGGAACGTCGAACGCGCTTACGTTCGCGATCTCGACTTTTTCGGCTTGCGCGGCTTCGTCTTGAGCGAAAACGGAAGCGACCGGGGAAACGGAGAACGAGGCGGCGCCGAACAGGGCCGACGTCGCGGCGACGCTAAGGAGCAAACGAGAAAAACGCATCGGGGCACTTTCTAAAGTAAAAGGGCGAAGCGGCGAACGTCGCGAACGCGGCGTCGCTTTTTCGGGAGGAAAAATTTCGAAAACGACGCCGAAAAGCGCGACCGAGACCGCCGCCCGCGTCGATACGTCGTTTAGTATAACGACGCGGAAAGCGAAAATCAATTAGGCGCGGCGAATTTTTAACAATTTTTTGCGAAATCGCTAAAATTTCTCCGCCGCGCCTCCGACTTGCGTTAAACGGCGCAAATCGCGTAAAGTTTGCCGGTTAACTTCGCTTTTTCTATTTGACCGGAACGTTCGGGTAGAGCGCTTGCAACGCTTCCTGAAGCGTCGGCGCGTTCGGCCAATATTTGACGCTCGGTTGCGGCCAACTCGTAACGACGCGACCGTGGGCGTCGAAAAGAATCCAAGAGCGACTATGAGGGAACGACGCGAAACCGAGTTGAACCGCCCAGTCGGCGTCGCCCTCTTGACCTTCGAGCGGGCCGACGACGGGCGCGTCGCGGTCGACGAAAATCGCGTTGTAATAATCCGGCTTGTTCGGACGAGTCGCTTCGTAATGTCGGCGAGCGTCTTCGTAACTTTTGGCGCCGTATCGGATAACTTTCAAACCGGCGTCGACGCAACCCTTGAAGAACGCGTCGTTTTGGATTTTGAAAGGCAAACCGCTACTTCGCCAAGGGAAGGGAAGGTTCGGATTGGCGCGGAAAATTTCGACCAAAACCGGCGCGCCGCGGTAAGACGCCCAGTCGAGCGTTTCGCCGTTCGGGAGGACGCGTCCGGCGACTTCCGGTCGCGAGCCGACAAGCTCCGCGTCGCGAACGGCTTTCGCCGTCCAAACGAGGTTTTCGCGGTTCCGTTCTCTTTCGACGTCGGACAGCCGCGCGAGAACGTCTTTGCGAAGTTGCGTCGCGAACTTAACGTCGATATTGTCGGCGACGCCGTCCAGGAAGGAAAGAACGGTCGACGCCCAAGTTTCGCCGAGCGTCCAAGGAAGCGGGCCGTCGTCGAGGAGTTCGAGCGCGTCGGCGGCAAAACGTTCCAATTCGGCGCGATCTTCCTCCGAAAGATCGCCGTTCGTCTTTGCAAAGACTCCGTAACGAGCGTGGAACAAGCGTTCGCGGAGATAAGGAACGCGGGCGGCGTCGGCGGGATGTTCCGCTTTTCGCTTCGTTTCTTGCTCGAGAAGCGCGGTCAAGCGTTCGACTCCGCTCGGCGTTTCGGCGTCCTTCCAAAGAGCGCGGGGAAGGTCGGCTCCGAGCGCGCCGACGTAACCTTGGAACGCTTCGAATCGCTCGACCGGAGCGAGGTCTTCCGCGTCGGCGAGTTTTCCGGCGAGGAAACCGGCGACGAGAACGCGGCGCGGGGAGTAACCTTCGGCGGCAACTTGTTTTAGCTCTTGAAGACGTTGGCGGTAAAACTCGGTCGTTTCCTCCGCCGGGCGTTCTTCGGCGAGGCGGTCGGGAAGCGCGGCGCCGAGTTTGACGGTAAGGAGAAGAGCCGCGAGGAAGCGTTCTTTAGACGCGAGGGCGCGTTCCGAGGATTGGGCCGTTCCGGCTTTGGCTTTGGCTTCCGCTTGGGCTTTGATTTCCGCTTTCGCTTCGGCTTCCGATTCGGCGACGAGGCGGTCGAGTCCGACTTTTTCGGCGAGATCGTCGGTTAACGCGGCGAGCGCCGGGAAATCGGCGAACGTTTTTTTCTCGGCGTCGGATTCCTTGCGGGCGAGTTGGTTTTCCGCGTAGGAAAGCTCGGCGCGCAACGCGAGGACGCGACCCAACGGGAACGGCTCCCCCGTTTCTTCGAGCGCCAACCGCGCGGCGCAATAGTCGCGCCAATCTTGTCGCGCGACCTCGTCGGAAGCGTTGCGGTAAAGGAGGTAAGAGTCGCGCAAGTACTCGGCGAAGTAGCGGTCGCGGACGCGCGGCGCGAGGTCCGGCGCGTCGAACAGGCGTTCGTAAAGGGCGCGAGCGGCGACGTAAACTTTGTTTTCGAGCGAGTTCGGCTCCGCGCGCCGCCATTGGGGCAAACCTTTTTCGTCGCGGTATTTGACGAGATTGCAACGAACCGCGTCGAAGGCGACGACGTCCGCGCAGGCGTTTTTGAGTTCGTTCAAGCGTTCGCGGTAAAATTCGCCGCTTTCCCCTTCCGGAACGTCGAGAAGCGCGAGAATCGCGTCCGTTTTCTCGTCGCGAGCGGGGGCTTCGTCGGCGGCGAACGCGACGTTTGAAACCGACGGCGGAGCGAACGTCGCGGCGTTAAAGAGCCCGGAATCGAGCGCGGCGACGGCGGCGACGAGCGACAGAAATTGTAAACTCTTGAAGGTTCGGTGTTTGCGTTTCATCGGTTTGCCTCTTGGTTAAAACGGAGCAAGGGAATAAAATAAAAACGGTTAAGCGCGAATCGACGAGACGTCGCCGTATGCGTCAATATGTCGCTTAATATAACGACGCGACCGGCGAAAATCAAGTGGGCGCGGCGAATTTTTTAACAATTTTTTTGCGAAATCGCTAAAATTTCTCCGCCGCGCCTCCGACTTGCGTTAAACGGCGCAAACCGCGTGAAGTTCGCCGTTGGGGTCGGCTCCTATTTGACCGGAACGTTCGGGTAGAGCGTTTCCAACGCTTTTTGCAACGTCGGCGCGTTGCGATAAACCTTTAATCCCGCCGGTTTCGGAAAGGTTGTAACGACGCGACCGTCGGCGTCGAAAAGAATCCAAGCGCGTCCGAACCTCGCGACGCCGATACGAAGCGCCCAATCGTCGTTTCCTTCCCTTCCTTCGACCGGGCCGACGACGGGGGCGTCTTGGGCGACGAAAATCGCGTTCGGCGCTTCCGGCTTGTTCGGGCGAGTCGCTTCGTAATGCCGGCGAGCGTCTTCGTAACTTCCGGCGCCGTATCGGATAACTTTCAAACCGGCGTCGACGCAACCCTTGAAGAACGCGTCGCTTTCAAACGCTAAATTGCTTTGCCAAGGGAAGGCTTCTTCCGGGCGATAGCGGAAAATCTCGACCAAAACCGGCGCGCCGCGGTAAGAGTTCCAGTCGAGGGGTTCGCCGTCGGAAGCGAGTCGCCCGACGATTTTCGGTTTCGAACCGATAAAACCGCCGTCGCGAACGTCTTTTTCCGTCCAAGCGAGGAGTTCGCGGTTCGATCCGCGTCCGGAGCCGGGGAACCGCGCGAGAACGTCCTTGCGAAGTTGCGTCGCAAAATCGACGTCGATTCGGTCGGCGAAGTCGCGCAGGAAGCCAAGGACGGTCGTCGCCCAACTTTGACCGAGTTCCCAAGCGAGCGGGCCGTCGTCGAGGAGTTCGAGCGCGTCGGCGGCGAAACGCTCCAATTCGGCGCGCTCTTCTTCCGAAAACGGCGCGTTTGTTTCTTCGGCGTTCTTCGGGAGAAGGGCTTGGCAACGAGCGGCGAACAAGCGGTCGCGGAGATAAGGAACGCGGGCGGCGTCGGCGGGATGTTCCGCTTTTCGTTGCGTTTCTTGTTCGAGGAGCGCGGTCAAGCGTTCGACTCCGCTCGGCGTTTCGGCGACGCTCCCAAGAGCGCGAGAAAAGCCGCCCCCGAGCGCGCGGACGTAATTTTGGAACGCTTCGAACCGCTCGACCGGAGCGAGTTCTTCCGCGTAAGCGAGCTTTCCGTCGAGGAAACCGGAAACAATGTCGCCGCGTATGACGACGTTGTAATTCTTGCCGACGATTTGTTTTAGCTCTTGTTTGCGTTGTCGGTAAAACTCGGTCGTTTCCTCCGCCGGGCGTTCTTCGGCGAGGAGGGCGGGAAGCGCGGCGCGGAGTTTGTCGTTAAGAATGAAAGTCGCGAGGAAGTATTCTTTGCCGTTTTGCGACGTTCCGCCTTCGGCTTCCGCTTTGGCTTTGAGTTCCGCTTTAGCTTCGGCTTCCGCTTCGGCGGCGAGACGTTTGAGCTCGACTTTTTCGGCGAGTTCGTCGGCGAGAGCGGCGAGCGCCGGGAAATCGGCGAACGTTTTTTTCGCGTCGCCGGGCGCTTGGCGGGCGAGGCGGTTTTCCGCGTTGGATATTTGGCGACGCAACGCGAGAACGCGCCCCAACGGGAACGGCTCCCGCGTTTCTTCGAGCGCCAACCGCGCGGCGCAAAAGTCGAGCCAACCTTGAACGTCGGCGTCTTCGGCGCGGTCGAGGTAATAAGAGTCGCGCAAATACTTAGCGAAGTAATAACGGTCGCGAATTTGCGGCGCGATATCCGGCGCGTCGAACAGGCGTTCGCAAAGGGCGCGAGCGGCGACGTAAACTTTATTTTCAAGCGAGTTCGGCTCCGCGCGGCGCCATTGGACCTTTCCTTTTTCGTCGCGGCAACGAACGAGATTGTAACAGGCCGCGTCGAAATCGAGGACGCGCGCGCAGGCGTTTTGGAGTTCTTGCAAGCGTTCGCGGTAGAACGCGCCGCTTTCCCCTTCCGGAACGTCGAGAAGCGCGAGAATCGCGTCCGTTTTCTCGTCGCGAACGGAGGTTTCGTCGGCGGCGAACGCGACGTTCGAAAGCGGCGTCGGAGCGAACGTCGCGGCGTTAAAGAGCCCGGAATCGAGCGCGGCGACGGCGGCGAAACCGACGAACGCCGAAAGTTGTAAGTGTTTGAGAACTCGATGTTTGCGTTGCATTTTTGTCTCTTGGTTAAAAACGGGAAAAGAGGGGAAAACGGAATAAAATAAAAACGGTTAAAAACGGTTAAGCGCGAATCGACTCCGGGAAGCGTCGCGTCGTCGCGTTAGGACCGGAGCGACGCGGCGGCGTCGGGGCGGCAAAGCCGGATTCGAGTCGCTTGGAGCGGAACGTAAACGACCGTCGGCGTTAGTTTTTCGATTCGGCGGCGGACGGCGGCGCGACGTTCGGGAAAAGTCGGCGCAACCCTTCGTCGAGCGTCGGCGCGTTCGGAACCCTCGGCGTCGGCTCGGCCGCGACGACGCGACCGTCGGCGTCGAAAAGAATCCAAACGCGTTCCGGCGTCGCGCCGAAACCGAGTCGAGCGGCCCAATCGTCGCCGTCTTGGGCCCAAGACATGCCCGGCGTCGCGACGCTGGGAACGAATCGGAGCTT
>JAZQAP010000482.1:0-6351 GCA_045545275.1 Thermoguttaceae bacterium
GACGAAACGGCTTTGACGGGCGGCGCCGGTTGCGGGGCGCGCTCGGAGTCGGTTTGGGCGACTAGGGGAAAATGAGCGCAATAGGGCGTTCCTGTCGATTCGGTAAAATAAAACGAACGATCGGGCTCGACCGTCGTCGCAAAGGCCGTTAAAGCGTCGCGTTCGCCTTCGCTAACGGGAACGTCGGCGTTAAATTGGGCGGTTTGCGTAATTTCCGGCGTCGATTTTGGGGAATTTAATCCGGCGTTTTCCGCGTTAAAATCGGTCGCGTCGTCGGAGACCGGTTTCAAACGAGCGCCGGAAGTCGCGGCTTCGTCGAATTTAAACGCCGCTTTAACGCGAAGCGAACGGGAAGCTCGACGCTTGGAACGCGGTAAAACGGAGGAGTCGACGTTTAAAGTAGGCCGCGCGAGAGCGTTGGCGAGCGTTTCGGTAAAATCGACGACGACGGGGTTGATTTCGCTCGTTTCGCTCGTTTCGCTCGTTTCGCTCGTTTCGCTCGTTTCGCTCGTTTCGCTCGTTTCGCTCGTTTCGCTTGTTTCGCTTGTTTCGCTTGTTTCGCTTGTTTCGCTCGTTTCGCTCGTTTCGCTCGTTTCGCTCGTTTCGCTCGTTTCGCTCGTTTCGCTCGTTTCGCTCGTTTCGTTCGTTTCGTTCGTTTCGTTCGTTTCGCTCGTTTCGCTCGTTTCGCTCGTTTCGCTCGTTTCGCTCGTTTCGTCGGTTTCGTCGGTTTCGTCGGTTTCGTCGGAGAAAAATGCTCCCGGTATGTCTTGCGCGTTTTCTCTATTTTGACTTGAAATCGACGCCGTCGAGAGGTGCGACTCGACATTTTCCGCGTTTGCCAAGTCGCCGGACGCGACGCTTTCCGATTCGGCGGCGTTAAAATCGACCGTCGCGCCGTCGTAAAACGGATAAGCGACCCGCACTTCGTTCGAATCGACTAACGTTTCGTCGCCAAAGAATGAATCGTCGACGGGGGACGCGTCGGCGGTTAAGAAATTTTTGATCTCTTTCAAAACCGAAAGATCCAAACGCGATTGCGCGGAACGGGACGGCGCGGCGTCGCCCGAGTCGAAAATCGTCCAGCCGCCCTCGTCGGTCGATTCGTCGACTTGCATGTATTGCGACAACGGGCGGCGCTCGGCTTCGTTCAAGGCCGAAGGAGAGGCGACGGTCGCGAGCGTTGGGCGGCGGGAAGGGGTTGACATCGAATAATGCGCGGAATAAGGAAAAGGGGGATTCGGAAAAGACAATGAAATAAAACGATTAAAGCGATTTTAACGAAATCGCGTAAAGAATGTATCGGCTTTTGCGGAGAAAAACTCAACTTTTTTTCGAGCTTTGCCGCAAGTTTGCCAATCGCCTTAACGCGAATCAAGTTAAAGAGAACTCGACAAGGGTTAAATTTTCTAAATTTTGTCATGAAGTCGACAAACAGGGTAAAATAGGTGAAATGGAACGTTGGAAAATTGACGCGGAGAAGCAATTAAAACGCGGAAAAGCGTCGGCGTTTCGAAAATGTTCGAAAACGCGAATTTTCAACTTTGGTTTAAGCGTTAAAAATAAGTAAAGGAAGATTTAAAAAATGAAAGAATCGGAAATCTATATTTGCGAGATTTGCGGGAAAATCGTTGAAGTTTTGCGCGACGGCTCCGGCGAACTCGTTTGTTGCGGTCAAGCGATGACGCTGGAAAAAGCGAAAGTCGACGATTCGGAAAACGCGGAAAAACACGTCCCGAGCGCTAAACGAAACGGAAATCGCGTCGAGATTACGATCGGCTCCGTAGAGCATCCGATGGAAAACGAACACTATATCGAGTGGATCGAAACGACGCAAGGGAACCGCTCGAAACGCGTCGCGTTGCAACCGGGCGATCGACCGACCGTCGAATTTTGCGTCGACGAAGGGCCCGCGCTCGTGCGGACGTATTGCAATATTCACGGTCTTTGGAAAAAAGAAATTTAAAATAAAGAGAATAAGAAGAACGGGTAAAAAAATTTCGGGCGGAAATTCGGTAAATACGAGATATTAGAAACGCTCGAGCGATTGGAGTCGCGCGATCTAAAAAAGGAACGCGCGACTTATTTTTTAACAAAAATAGGCTTTAAGCGAGAAAATTATCGCCGTTTTCCCCGCTTTTGTTTGCGTAAAATCGATTTTTGCTGCGATAAACAGCCGCTTTGTTGATTCTTGTTTTTCTTTTTTGATTATCGCTTTGGACGCCGCGTCGATTTTGAAGGCTTCGTCGTTCGTCGTCTTGCCGAGTCGCCGCTTTCTGTTAAAATAGGGGAAATTTATCCAAAAGAACGGGCGCGCTCCGACGTCGAGGGCGCAAAATAAAGACTAAATAGCGAAGTGGGATAAGATGGGAAGAATAGGCGACGGCGGAGACGGGAAGCGGAGGGAAACGATTAAGGAAATAGAGGAAATGGAGAGAATAGACAAGGGAACGGAGGCTTGGCGACCGACCGCCCCGCTCGAAAATTTACGTCGTCGCGCTATTCTTTATCGAACGATTCGTCGTTTTTTTGATCGTCGCGCGTTTATTGAAACGACGACGCCTTTTTTGTCGCGAGATACCGTCGTCGACCGCTTTGTCGAGCCGATTTCCGTGCGCGTTCCATTTTGTTGGAACGAAAAAGACGGTTTCGCCGAACGACGATTTCGCGAACTCGAAACGGCGCGGCGCGAAGCGACGACGTTCTATCTTCAAACGTCGCCGGAGTTTGCGATGAAACGCTTGGTCGCCGCCGGAATGGACGCGATTTACCAGCTTGCGCCCGCTTGCCGTCGCGGCGACCGCGGCGCTTGGCACAACGTCGAATTTACAATGCTCGAATGGTACCGACGCGACGACGATTATCGAGCGGGACGGCGCCTGCTCGCGGAGTTGGCGCTCGGCGTCGCGAACGAATTTTTCGCCGAAATCGGGCTCGAGTCGAAAGGTTGGGCGCAGAACGCGGTCGTCGAGCGGACGTTCGCCGACGTTTTTGAAGAAAAAACGGGGATTAATCCGCATTGGGCGACTTGCGGCGATTTGCGCGATTTTGCCGATCGGGCGAAGATCGCTTATCCGGAGTCCTACCTCGGGGAAGAACGCGGCGCGTTTGCGAGTAACGGAGAAGATGGGGAAAATAGCGAAACGGGGGAAAAAGGCGCGACGAAAGACGATTGGCTCGACTTAATTTTTGCCGAAGTCGTTCAACCGGAGTTGGGCGTCGACGCGGCGGTCGTCGTGTACGATTATCCCGCGTCGCAGTCGCAATTGGCTAAAACGCGACGAGAATTCGATAACGAACGAAAAGAGGCGTTCGACGTAACCGAACGATTCGAACTTTTTGTCGACGGAGTCGAATTGGCGAACGGATATCACGAGTTGCTAGACGCTTCCGTTTTGCGAGCGAGAATCGAAACGACGAGCGAAGAACGGCGCCGCGACGGTTCGGGCGAGTTGCCGCGCGAATCTCGGCTGTTGCAAGCGATGGAGGCGGGCTTGCCGGCGTGTTCCGGGTGCGCGCTCGGCGTCGACCGCTTTTTCGCGGTTTTGATCGGCGCGAAGTCGCTCGACGAAACGCTCGCGTTCCCGATTGAAATTGCTTAGATTGCGCGCTCGACGCTTTCCGTTTGTTTTGCGCGTCTTTTTAAAATTGCGCAAAACGCTTGTTTTGCCGTCGTTTGCGTTTGCGCGGGCGGCGGTAAAGCGAGAAAACGTCGTTTTGTCGTTAATATTATAGAGGAGTTTTTCTTTTACTCGCTTTCTTTATCTTGGTCGCGAGTTTCGAAGGGGCCGCGAACGGCGTTGGCAAATCGACGGCGTTTTTTACCGAATCGCTCTTGACGCGCGAACTTTTTTTTATTATCGTCCGCAATAATTGCCGTTAATATCGTTAAAAACGGCGCTTCGCGAGCGGAAAACGAAACGCCTGCGGAAGTTGGAAAGAACGGAACGTTTAGCTGAAATAAGAAAGGCGCGGCTTCGGCCAAGAGTGCGTAAAATGGAGAAACGGAGTGCGATCGCGGGATTTTTGACGGCGTGCGGCGCCGGAATTCTCGCGTCCTGCGCTTCGTTGCAACCGTCGCCGACCGACGCGCCTCCGCCTCCGCCTCCGGCGACCGACGCGTCGAAAACGACTTTGCGTCGAGCCGAGTTGGCGCCGGACGCCGTTTCGTTCGACGCGTTGCTCGTTCACGTTCCTTACCAAGATCGCGCTTTGGTCGAGGCGTTTTGGAACGACGTCGACGAACAGGAAATCGACCCGGAAACGCGGCGTTACCTCAACGAACAGGGGTTCCGCGCGGGACTTATCGGCGCTTCGATTCCCGATTCGCTTTCCCGACTCTTAACGCTTAAAGGGCGCGAACTCCGCTCGACGCTCGAAGAAGAGGTCGACTATTCGAAAAAATCGACCGGGGCGCCCGTCGCGTACTCGAAACCGATCAATTTGCGCGCCGGAATGAAGAGCGTCGTCGAAGCGCGCGGCGACGTTATTCCGTCGATTCCGATTTTAGAAAACCAAAACGGCGCGCTCGTCGGCAAAAGTTACAACGACGCGCAAACCCTTTTCAGCGTCGCGATCGACCCGGCGCCGGACGGTTCCGTCCGCTTCGACGTAACGCCGTTCTTGCGGTACGGCGCGCCGCGACTCGCGACCCGATACCAACACGGACAGCTGTTGAGAACGCAGGAACAACCGACGAAAACGTTCGACGCGCTCAAATGTTCGCTTGCGTTGCGACCGGGCCAGTTCTTGGCGATCGGCGCCAGCGACGCGAAAACGAGCGCGCTCGGACGCTGGTTCTTCACCGACGGCGGCGACGATTACGACCAAAAAATTCTCGTGTTGCGCCTCTTGGTAACGCAACACGACGGCGAATTCGACCGCTTCCCGGATTTCCGCGAGATTGTGCGGCGCGAAAACGAGAAAAACGGCGGCGCGAACGGCGACTTCGAGGCGAACGTCGACCTTTACGTCGGCGTCGAAGGGTTCGAGAAACCGACGTTAACGCCGGACGGCGCGCTGGAATTTAAAGCGGAGTTCGATCCGAACGCGGCAAATTTCGCCGATTACGACGCCGCCGGCGCGAACGAAGCGGCGGTTTTGGAGGCCGATTTGGAAAAAATCGACGCGTCCGCGCCCGACGACGAATTACGGGAGAAAGTAGAGGAAGCGGAGAGATTGGGCGATTCGCGCGTTTCCGGCGAAACGCAAAAAATGGAAAAATTAGGCGATTTGCGCGAAGGACGCCCGCGTCGTCGTTAGCGCGCGGAATAACGACGTAAACGGAGAAACGGCGGCGCGCAAACGTTCGCGGCGGAACGCGAAAGCGCGCTTTTAACGACAAAGACGATAATTTTGGGGAAAATATAGGAAAAGTTGCCCAAAATGAGACGTTTAGCGGCGTCGAGCGCTTGTCGAGCGAATAAAATGGCGCTAAAATATATGAGGATAGCCGTGAAAAGAAACGCGCGTTAAATAGGTTGGCGCGCCGGTTTCAAAGCGGCGTAGACGGCGCGCTCGACGCGACGCGTTTTATTTACTCTTGACAAACCGTAAGAAAGGTTTTTTGTAACGAAATTATGTCGCTGAGGAGGATGGACAACAACGGTCCGAGGGGCGCCAACGGCGCGAACGCCGGGCAACGCGTGAACGAAATGATTCGCATTCCGCAAGTGCGCGTCATTTCGGACGAAGGCGAGCAATTGGGCGTGATGAGTTCCGCGGAAGCGTTGGCGAAAGCGCGCGCGGCCGGGCTCGATTTGGTCGAGGTCGCGCCGGCGGCGAAACCGCCCGTTTGCCGTATTATGGATTACGGCAAGTATAAATATCAACAAAAGAAACGCGTCGCGAAGCAACAAACGAATAAAACGCAAGTGAAAGAATTGCGTTTGCGTCCGAAAACCGGCGATCACGACGTTCAAGTGAAGGTCAAAAAGGCGCGCGAATTTCTCGCCAAGAAGGACAAAGTTACCTTGTCGATTCTTTTCCGCGGTCGCGAAATGGCGCACGTTAGCGAAGGCGAAAAGTTGCTGACGGCGGTGATGGCGATGCTCGAGGACGTTGCGAAGGTCGAATCCGCGCCGAAACAAATGGGCAAACGCATTTGGTGCACCTTGGCCCCGAAATGAACCTCGAGATTGGGTCGCGATCGGGGCGAACGCCGGCAACGCGAATCGTCGATTAAGGAAATCGGCGGTTCGCGACGGGCGTTTTTAGACTACTTTTGATTTGACGCCTGTGAAACGTAAAGGTTAGCGCGTCGATTCGACGTTTTTGGGACGACGGCGCGAAACAACGAAAACGCTTCAAGGAACGAAGCGGTGCGGGCGCGGGGGCGTTTGACGAGTCGCGTCT
>JAZQAP010000483.1:0-5185 GCA_045545275.1 Thermoguttaceae bacterium
AAAGAAAACGTCAAAAGAAAACGTCAAAAGAAAACGTCAAAAGAAAACGTCAAGAGGAAACGCCCGTTTTTTCGGCGCGTCTTAACTCGATCTCCCAAAGTCGGATCGTAGCCATGTCGTTCTGTGAGCCAAGGAGTTGTCAGGAGCTTTTGTCTTCCTAAGACCGCTTGGCCTCCGACTTAAAGAAAACGTCAAAAGAAAACGTCAAAAGAAAACGTCAAAAGAAAACGTCAAGAGGAAACGCCCGTTTTTTCGGCGCGTCTTAACTCGATCTCCCACTTTGCCCACATGACGACGGCGTTCGCCCAGTAAAGCGCCCACATAACGAGCGTCGCCCCGGCGTTTTCCTCGCCGTTCAGAAAAGCGCGCGCCCAAAGAAAAATCGTTACGGAATTAACAAGAAACCAAATCGCCCACTGCTCGACGAGCGTTTTCAGCGTCGCCAACATCGCGACGACGGAAGCGACGGTCGTCAACGCGTCGACAAAGGGCGCGTCGCCGCCGATTCGACGCAAAAACTCGCCGTAAACCGCCGTTCCCAGCGCTATCGCCAACGCTCCAAACGCGACCGTTCCTCGACTTGCGCGGCGCTTCCCCATTTCGCCGGTCTCGGGATTCGCGTCGCGGTTCCCCAAGTAAAAGCCCAGAAGTTGCATCGGCAAGTAATACGCCAAATTCAGCGTTACCTCGCCGAAATAACGCGCTTCAAAGGAAATCCAAGAATACGCCAAGACGTTGACGACGCCGAAAAGATACGCGCTCGTCTTCCCTTTTCCGATCAACACGACGTAAGCGACGCCGCAAACCGCCGAAAGAATCCCAAGCGGCCCTTCGTTCCAATAAAGCGCGAGCCCAAGAATCGCCGCGCAACACGCCGCCAACCAAGCGACTTCCCAAATTCGCCAACCGCGCGCTTCGTTTCGCGCCCAAGTTCGCCAAGCGTCGGCGCTCGACAAAACCGCAACGTTCGTCGTCTTCATCGTTCGTCGGCGTCGCCAACCTCGTCGACCGCCCCAACGGCGTTTCCCCAAAGAAAAAACGCGCCGTTATAATCGTTTACGTTAAACGCGTCAAGAAACAAAAATGCGGGTAAGAGGACTCGAACCTCCACGCGCGATGCGCATCGGAACCTAAATCCGACGTGTCTGCCAGTTCCACCATACCCGCAAAGCGAAAAGAGCCGACGCCGACCTTCGCTTTCATTCCATTATAACGCCTTTTCTTTTTTCGACAAGCGCTCGTTTCTTAAAATCTCGTCCTTTTTAAATTCAGGCTTTAATTTCAATTTCGCCGCAACGCCGTCATTTTCGCCGCAACAGTCGGTCGGCGCCCGGTTATTTCCGCAATAAAACAAAAATCAACGCGCCGAGAAGCCCCAAAATCAACGCGATCAATCCGGCGATTAGAGCAAACGTCTTCGTCGCCCGCTTCCGACGCCGCATCGCTCGCGACTCGTCGTCGGCAAAACGCCGCGCCGCGTCGGAATTTTGCGCCGCTTCGGCCAAGCTCGCGAACGCCGACGAAGTCTTCTCGCCCTCGCCGTTCGCCGACGCGTCGACGCCGGCAAAAACGCGCTCCAGCTCCGGAAAAACGCGTCCGGCTTCCCGCCAAGCGGGCCAATCTTCGCGCCAAACCAACGTTTGCGGCCCGATTCGACGTTCGTTAATCCAAGCGGCCATCACGTCGCCCGTCGCCGGCCCGTATTGCTGATTGTCTCGCGACCGCACGTACCAAACCAAGCGCGCGTCGCGAAACGGTTCGTTCGCGTCGTCCAAACGCTCGTCGTCTCGCCCGCCCGACGCGGAACCGTCGACGGCGCGACGCAACACGTCTCCTAAAGCCGCTTCGGCTCGGTCGCCCTTCAAGAAGAACTGGTTTAACGGCGCGTCGGACGCCGCCCCCGCCGCGACCGTTTCGCTCCGAACGCGCGTCCCGAAGTCGACGTCTTTTTCTTGTTCGCTCTCGTTTTTCCGAACGTTCGCGGCGTCGCTCTCGCCCGATTTATTTTCCGATTTATGCGAAGATTCTCGAACGCTTGCCGTCGGAATCGTCATACGCGCTTGGCATTTGGGACAAATACCGATTTTTCCCGCCAATTCCGATTTTACGTTTAATTTATGCCCGTTCGGACAATAAAACCGAATTCCCATGACTCGCCGTTCCTTAAAACTTCGACGCCGAGACGCGCCGAAGTTCCGCGCTCTACACTCCTAAAATCCGCGCAAAATCGCCGCAGTTCTCTTTTTCAACGACGCGACGCCGTTTCGCGCCGCCGTCGCCCGCGCCCAACGAAAACGCGACCGCCCGACGAACCGCGTTGCGCCGTCGCCCGCCGTCTCTATTAATTATACGCTCCTCCGCCGAAAATCGAGCGAAAAACGCCCTTAAAAAAACAAAACGCGCGGAATCCCGCCGGTATATTCGGCAAACTCCTCCGCGTCTTCCTCCCCAAAACGGCGCGACGCCCCGTCCGCCGTCGAGCGCGCGCCTCTCAACGCCCTTTCCTCGCGCGAAGAAACGACGTCGAGATTCGCGGCTCGTCCGCGTTCGCGTTACTCGATCGGACGCGATTCCGGCGGCAAAATCCGCTCAGATTTCGATCCAGCGTTCTTCGCGAGCGCTTTGCAACACCGCGTCGCATACTTTTTGCGTCCGAACCGCGTCGCGAATCGTCGGAACCGGCGCGACCGGCGTTTCTCCGCAGGCTTGCAGGAGGAAGTCGGCGGTTTGATTAATGAAGTAGTGTTCGTAACCGATAACGGTTCCCGGCACCCAATAACGGTTCATGTACGGATGTTCGGAGTTCGTAACGAGAATTTTTTGCCAACCGGTGAGGTGATCTTCCACCTTGCGTCCGGTTTCCGGGTCGGCGTAACGGAAAAATTGCAGATATTCCGGCTCTTCGAGGTTGAAGTAGCACGCGCCGTTTTCGCCGTTAATTTCCATCGTGTTGAAGTTTTTGCGTCCGCGAGCGTACCGCGAGCTTTCGAACGTTCCCATCGACCCGTTTTCGAAAATCGCGAGGAACATGCAGGCGTCGTCGATCGTAATCGGCGTTTTTTCGCCGGTTACGGCGTTGACGCGTTCCTTGACGAAAATCTCGGTATGCGCGCAAACCTTCTTAATCGGGCCGTTGATCCATTCGGCGCAGTCGATCGAGTGCGCGAGGAGGTCGCCGGTAACGCCGCTTCCGGCGACGTTCGCGTCGAGCCGCCAAAGGGACGCGCCGCCGACCGGCACCTTTTGGCTGATCGTGTAATCTTGGTTGTAAACGGCGCGATAGTGGAACGCCCGCCCGACGCGCCCTTCGTCGACCAGTTGCTTAAAGAGCGAAATCGACGGGTTGCGGCGGTAACAGAACGAAACCATCGACGCGACGCCGGCCTTTTCGACCGCTTCGGCCATCTCGACCGCCTCGGCGTAATTCATCGCGAGCGGTTTTTCGCAAATAATCATTTTACCGGCTTTAGCGGCGGCGATCACTTGCTCTTTATGCAGGAAGTTCGGCGAAGCGACGTCGATCAAATCGACGTCGTCCCGTTCGATCGCCTTGCGCCAATCGGTTTCGGTTTCTTCGTAACCCCAAGTTTTTTGGAACTTTTCGAGCTTTTCCTTATCGCGTCCGCAACAAACTTTCAAAACCGGCTTGCAAGGCAAATCGAAGAAATGCCCGACTTGATTGAAGGCGTTCGAGTGCGCGCGCCCCATAAACCCGGTTCCCAACATGCAAACGTTCAGCGTTTTCATTTCGGCGGTTCCTTTCGCAAAAAGCGGTTAAGCTCGATTATTAAGCCAATTTCCCCGACCGCTAAATAACGGTCAAAAATCAAAAAATCAAAAGTTCGGTAAAAAACGAAGCGAACGGCGACGGTTTGGGACGCGATTTATTATCAAACACAATTCAAAAAAATCAAACGTCGGTCGCGCCGTTTCGCCCGAACGCGCCGCCGGACGAAAAAAAGCCGTCGACGCGTCGTTTTCGTTCGCTATCTCTTCAGGATACCGGAAACGAACGCGAATTTCAAGTTTTTCGCGCTCAATTTTCGTCGTTTTCTTGAAAAAACGTCAAATTTTTTCTTTCCGCGCCCCGTTCTCCGCTCTTTATCCCGCGTCGCGGCCTTCCCGCTCCCGCTTGCAACAAACCGCCATTAATATATAATGACAAAAGCGTCGCGCCGCGCCGCCGTCCGTCGTCCCGTCCGTTTCCCTTCGGAGCCCCCGCAATGAGCCCGCGCCCCCCTTACGTTCCGCCTAAAGTCCTGAAAATCGTCGAACTCCTCGAAGCCGGCGGCGCGACCGACGTTCTTATCGTCGGCGGTTTCGTTCGCGACGCGCTTCTCGGGGTCGCCTCTAAAGACGTCGACGTCGAGGTTTACGGCTTAAGTTATTCGCAAATTCGCGACATTTTAGCGCCGTCGTTCCACGTCGATCTCGTCGGGCAATCGTTCGGAGTGATGAAAGTCGGGCGCGACGTCGACGTCGCCCTGCCGCGACGCGAGTCGAAAAACGGCGTCGGGCACAAAGGCTTTTCGGTCGAAACGAACCCCGACATTACCCCGCGGGAAGCGTTCGGACGCCGCGACTTCACCATTAATGCGATCGGAATGCGCCGCGACGGCTCCCTTTGCGACCCGTTCGACGGCGTCGGCGACCTAAAACGCCAAATCCTCCGCGCGCCCGGCCCCGCCTTCAAAGACGACCCGCTCCGCGTCCTCCGAGGAATGCAGTTCGCCGCCCGTTTCGGGTTTCAAATGGACGCGCAAACGATCCAATATTGCCGCGAAGTGTTCGACGAATTCGAAACCCTTTCCCCCGAAAGGATTTACGGCGAATGGGAAAAGTGGGCGCTCAAAAGCCTTTACCCGGACAAAGGGCTCGACGCCCTCCGCGAAACCGGCTGGCTCGACGCGTTTCCGGAGCTGAATGCGCTCGACGGTTGCGCGCAAAACCCGAAATGGCACCCGGAAGGCGACGTTTGGACGCATACGAAAGCCGTCTGCCGCGAAGCCGCGCAAGCCGTTCGCGATTTCGAGCCGAAACTAACCGACGAGGAACGCGCCGCCGTCCTTTTCGCCGCGCTCGCGCACGACTTCGGCAAACCGGATGCGTCGTTCGACGACGAAAACGGCGATATTCGCTCCCCCGGACACGCGAAAGTTAGCGCCCCGCTCGCCCGCGCCTTTTT
>JAZQAP010000484.1:0-23195 GCA_045545275.1 Thermoguttaceae bacterium
AAGCGGCATTCGCGTCGCGGCGTCGAGGCGGCGTTCGACGCCGGCGACGAGTTCGGGCCGAGCGAATCGAACGAATTCGACGGCGGCAATTGGGCGGACGACGCCGAATTCGACGACTTTTATAAAGGAAGCGTTTTTACGACCGAGCGTTTCGACGCGTCGACGCAAGGCGATCAAACGACGCGAACGACGAGCGTCGCGAACGAACGGGCGATTCTTGTCGGCGTTTACGCGCCGGGGCAAGGGCAAGGGGAAAATCCGCTCGCCGAGTTGGCCGGGTTGGCGGAAGCCGCGAACGTCGAGCCGGTCGGAACGCTGATTCAACGCCGAACGACGCCGGACGTCGCGTACTGCTTGGGGCGCGGGAAACTCGACGAACTCGAAGCGCTCGCGCAAGCGACGGACGCGGAGGTCGTCGTCTTCGACCTCGACCTAGCGCCGGGCCAAACGCGCAACTTGGAAAAGCGGCTGAAAATCAAAACGATCGACCGAACCGAGCTGATTCTCGACATTTTCGCGAGTCGAGCGAAGACGCGCGAAGCTCGCCTTGCGGTCGAATTGGCGCAACTCGAGTACTCGCTCCCGCGGCTGAAGCGGATGTGGACGCACCTCGAGCGGCAAGCGGGGGGCGGCGTCGGGCTCCGCGGCCCGGGCGAAAAGCAGCTCGAAGTCGACAAACGGATCGCGCAAAAGAAAATCGTCGAGCTGAAACGGGAGTTGGAGGAGATTCATTCCCGGAAACAGCGCGAGGTCGAGGCGCGGAGCGAAAGCCGCCGCGTCTGCTTGGTCGGGTACACGAACGCCGGAAAAAGTTCGCTCTTGAACGCGGCGACCAATTCGGACGTTTTCGCGCAAAATATGTTGTTCGCGACGCTCGACGCTCGGACGCGGCGTTGGTCGCTTCCCGGTTGGGGTCCGATTTTGTTGAGCGACACCGTCGGTTTCGTCCGCGACCTGCCGCACCACTTGGTCGCGAGTTTCCGGGCGACGCTCGAAGAGGCGACGACGGCGGACTTGCTGATTCACGTCGCGGACGCGAGCGCGCCGGACGTCGTCGACCAAATCGCGGCGGCGAACAAGGTTTTGAAGCGTCTCGGCGTCGACGAAAAAGACGCGATTTTAGCGTTGAATAAAGTCGACGCGATCGAGTCGGAGTCGACGCTTTCCGCGTTGATCGACCGTTATCCGACGGCGATTCCGATCAGCGTCAAGGAGGGAATCGGGCTCGATCGCTTGACGGCGGCGGTCAGCGAAGCGTTGAGTCGCGAGTTTTTGGACGTTTACGTCGAAACGTCGATCGCGGACGGGAAAACGCCGGCGACGTTGGCTCGCGACGGCGAAGTGTTGTCGCGGGAATACGACGGCGAACGGGGCCGAACGACGGTGCGCTGCCGCCTCCCGAAAACGGTTCTCGACCGTTTGCGCGCCGTCCCGGACTTGATCGTCCGCTTAAATTCCCGCGACGCGGAGCCGCTTTTCTCGACCGTTCCGGGCGCCGAAATCGGGTTGGAACTCGATTAACGTTGGAAGGCGGGAAGCGGGAAAAGCGGGGAACCGGCGACGCGAGGTCGCCGCGTTTTCCGGGGTTGGCGTTTGTCGCCGTCGAACTGGGAAAGCGCGTCGCTTCGACGTCGTTTCCGACGCGAACTTTTGAGAGCGCGTCGCCGTAAATCGCCGACCTTTGATTTTTAGAAAACGACGTCGGAATTTCAATGCGCCGCCGTCGACGCGTTGAAAATTGGCGAGCCGCCCGGAGCGTCCGACGCCGAGAAAATCGCCGCTTTAGATTATTGAGAAAGCGAAACGTTTTTCCAGCGTCGAACGCTCGAGCGGTTGTTTAACGCGTCAAAATCAAACGACGAATTGGTCGAGATGACGTTTCGCGGCGCGGATTGCGTTGTGCGTAACCGCGTCGTCGCCTTCGAAGGTTTTATCTTCGAACTCGAGCGCGACCGTGCCGGTAAAGCCGACCGAGTAAAGCGCTTCGAAATATTTGTCCCATTTAACATCCCCGTGTCCGGGAATCACCGGCTGCATAATTTGAAGCGGCGTCGCCATAATCCCGACTTGTTGCAACTTGTCGCGGCGGAGGATGATATCCTTGGCGTGGCACGCCGCCAGCCTATCAGCGAACTCGAAAATCGGCGCGATCGGGTCGATCATTTGCCAAATAAAATGCGACGGGTCGTAGCATATTGACAGGTTCGGGCTCGGAATGAGTTCGAACGCGCGGCGCCAGTTTGCGGGCGTCGTCATCAGGTTCTGCCCGCCCGGCCATTGGTCGTTGGTGAAGAGCATCGGGCAGTTTTCAATCGCGATTTTAACGCCTTGCTCCTCCGCGAGTTCGACGAGCGGCTTCCAAACCGGGACGAAGAGCTTGTCGAAATTTTCCTCGACCGTTTTGAATTGGTCGCGACCGACGAACGTCGTAACGACCGGAATCCCCATTTTCGGCGCGGCGCAGATCAACTTTTTCAAGTGTTCGACCGCCGCCGGATTGACCAGCGGGTTGTCGCAGTACACAAGCGACGCCAGCTCGACGCCTTTTTGCGCGGCGTAATCGACGATCGGTCGGTAGTAAGACGCGCCTTCGTCGAGGACGCGATTCGCGTCGATATGACAAACGTCGGCATAGCGACGCGACGGTTTTTGCCCTTCCGGAAGTTTCGGCCAAGCGGCGACTTCCAACGATTGGAAACCGTTGGCGACCGCGAAATCGATCGCTTGAACGACGTCGTAAGAGTCGAGAATCGGCGTCATCAGACCGAGTTTTAAGGTTTTGCTCATTTTGTTTGTTTCCTCTATTTTGACTTAACGTTAAGTAGAAAGAACGCGCCCGACGCCGAGCGGCGCCTCTTAATCTCGCGTCCTTCCGCTAGTAAAAGACTGCGCGCGGCCCGTTTGCGACTCGTTGCGCGATTTTTTTAGAAAGATTTCTTAAAATTGACTCGATAACGGCGACGCTTAGAACGATTTTAGTGATTTTAACGTCTGCTTAGCCGAAGAGAACGACGCAAGCCGCGCCGCCGACGGCGACCGTCGCGCCGAGAAGTTTTTTGACGACGCCGCGTTCGCGGAAGAGGCGCCAACCTAAGAGAACGTTCAGCGGCGCCGAGAGTTGGAACAACGCCAACGCGAGCCCGACGTCGAGCCGTTCGAACGCGACGTTCGTCGCAAGTTGCATCGTTCCGACGCAAGCGGCGGTCGCGGCGAGCTCGAGCGCGTCGCGGGCGGAAAAGCGGGAAGTCGGCGGCGTTTGAGCGGTTTGCGTCGTTAGGGAAGTCGGCGGCGTTTGGGCGGTTTGCGCTGTTAGGGGAGTCGGAGGCGTTTGGGCGGTTTGGAGAGGTTGGCGAAGTCGCGTCGAGATTGGCGAGATTAACGTCGCGACGCCGAGGGAAAGCGTCGAAAAAAGCGCGCCGGTCGCCGACCAAAGGAAAAACGCCGTCGACGGGCCCGCCGCTAAAACGATCTTCTTGATGAAAATCGCCTCCAACGCCGTTAAAATCAGCGCCGCGACGCGCAGTCGAATCGCCGAGTTTCCGAATAGTAAGCGGAACGAAAATCGCTCCGGGTTCGCGTCTAAGACGAAATAACTTCCGACGCCGATCAAAAAAACGCCGAAAAGGGCCGGAAACGTCGGCGCTTCGCCCAAAAGGAAAAAGCCGAAAATCAAGCCGACGACCGCTTTCCAAGCGTTGATCGGGCCCAAAATCGACAGCTCGCCCCGACCGAGCGCCGCGACCAAACAAGCGTTGCCGGTCGCGCAAAGGACCCCCGAAACGACGACGTCGCGCCAAAAAATCGGAGCAAAGCGCGTCCAGTCGACCGAAAACGCCGGCCCGGCGCAAGCGAACGTCAAGAGCGCGAACGTCGCCGCGTTGACGAAAAACGGACGGAGTCCCCGCGCCGCCAACCGCTTCTGAAAAACGGAGCCGAACGAGTTGGAAACGATTCTAAAAATAACGGCGGCAAGGGTTGCGAACGTAAAACGGCTCCTTTCGAAAAGCTCGCGTCGACCGAGCGGCGGAGCGAAAGCAAAAAACGGGCGACGTTTATTTTACTCGTCGAAGCGGCGGCGGGAAGGGGCGACGGAGAAAATCGGAAGAAATTTCTCGAACGCGTCGTTTGACGACCGAAAAGCGAACCGTCGAGGCAGATTGACGGGAATGCGACGAGATTAACGAATATTACGGCGGCAAGGTTTTCGACGCGAGAAAAAAGGAAAAATTTTTTCAGGTTGGACGCCCGACGTCCGACGTTTTCTTGACGCGTTTTTCCGTCGTTTTATAATTTGTTCGTCGGCGAGGAATCGCGGCATACGACGCGATTTTCGGACAAAATTTAAGTTAACGACGCGACGGACGGGGGCGAACGTGAACGATAAGAAAAGTCGAAAGACGGCGAACGACGGCGACGAAACGAAAAAGGAAAAAAAGAAGACGAAAAATAGCGAGAACGCGAAGGCCGACGACGCGAAATCGTCGTTCATTCGTCAATGGAAGGTTTTACAAGCGTTGGCGGCGGAGCCCGAAGGCGCGACGTTGCAGGAGTTGGCGGAGCGTTTCGGAGCGAGCGATAAGACGATTCGGCGCGATTTGACGACGCTCGCCGAAATTTTTAACGGAATCCAATCCAAAGTCTCCGTCGGAGAACGCGGACGAAAACGTTATTACTTTCGAGAAGACGGAATTTCGTTCGCTTTAGGGCTGAATTACGACGAGTTGCTCGCGCTTTACGTCGGGCAAAATTTGACGACGCCCCTTTGCGGCGCGATTTTTGGCGACGAACTGCAAAGCGCGCTGAAAAAAATTAAGAAGGCGCTCCCGAAAGATCGCGTCGAATACGCCGAGCGGATCGCGCCCCTCGTCGTGCGGATGGAAGCGTCTCGTCCGATTTACCCGAAAGCGGCGTCGTCGATCGTCGGCGCCGCGTTGACGGCGTTGGCCGAGTCGCGAAAATTGCGAATACGGTACCGTTCGCTGAAATCGAAAAAGCCGCAAACGTATACGACGCGCCCTTATAATTTCGTTTATTTCCGCGGCGCGCTTTATTTGGTCGGGTATTCCTGCAAGGATAAAGAGGTGCGGTTTTGGAAGTTCGGGCGTATGCTGGACGCCGAAGCGTTGCGCGAAAAATTTGCGCGACCGGAAAATTTTGACGCCGACGCTTATCTGGCGAGCGCGTTCACCCCTTATATCGGCGAAACGGAGACGACGCGGGTAAAGATGCGCTTTTTCGATTCGTCGGCGCGCATCGTTCGGGAAGAGCGTTTGAACGGTTGCGTCGCGACGACGCCGGAGGACGACAAAACGACGCTCGTCGAGTTGGAAACGGAGTACGGAACGGCGTTTGCGCGTTGGGCGCTCGGTTATGGAGCGGGCGCGGAGACGCTGGAACCGCCGGAAGCGCGCGCCGCCGTTTTGGCGGAACTGGAGAAAGTCGCTCGGCGATACGGCGCGACGTTGCGACCGCTCGACGACGCGGAAAAAGAAGAATAGTCGCGACGATTAGGCTGTTTTCGTCGCGTTAATAACGGCGTTTATCGAAAGAGAACGGCGGTTTTGGCGGGGCGTCGCGCTTGTTTAAAACGGCGTCGGCGAAAGCTCGTCGGGGAGGGGCGCGCCGTCCGGAACCGTTTCGAGCGTCGGCTGCGTCGACGCGGGATCGACCGGAAGCGGCGGGGCGTCGCCGGAGGAAAGCGGCGTTTCCGAACGCGTTCCGGTTTCTAAAAGCGTTTCGACGCCGACGCCCTGCGGCGTCGCCGTTTCGTAACGCGGAAAAACGAGCTGCTCCGAAATGAACGGAAGCAAATCGCTCTGCGGCGCGTTTTCTGAAATCGCGACGTTTTCGCCGATTTTGCGCACCGCGCTCTTGGCGATCGTCGCGAACATTTCTCTAACGGCCAAACGCATAAGGGGAAAAACGACGAACGTCGCGATCAATATTCCGGCGACCGTCGAAATCATCGTGTCGGACGCTTGGCCCGGTTGACGTCGACGGCGCGGTTTCGTCGCCGCGAACGCGTCGGCTCCTAAAATAGCGCGACTACTTGAGCCGCAAAGCGACAGCGTCGCTCGACCGACCGCGACGACCGGCGCCGTCGCCCAACGCGCCGATATTTGCAAGAGGGAAGGACGGCGAAATTCCGCCGAAATTTTGGCGTTTTCGTTTTCGTCGATCTCTTCCCAATAATATTCTTCGCGTTCCGTCGCCGTCGGTTCGCGCCCGAGGAGTTCGACGAGTCGACGAGCCGCAAGATTGGAAGCGTTGAAAACTTCGGCGTTTTCTTGATTGTCGACGCGGCAAACGATTTCTTCGCCGGAAATAAGCGTCGTTTGCGTTGGGTTTTCGGCGTTGTTGGGCGAGTCGGGGTTTTGGATTTCGAGCGTTTCTTCGTTTCGCGGCGCGTCGTCGACGTTGAAAACTTCGACGTTTTCTCGATAATCGACGCGGCAAACGATTTCTTCGCCGGAAATAAGCGTCGTTTGCGTTGGGTTTTCGGCGTCGTTGGGCGAGTCGGGGTTTTGGATTTCGAGCGTTTCTTCGTTTCGCGGCGCGTCGTCGACGTTGAAAACCTCGACGTTTTCTTGGGCTTCGAAGTCGGTTAAGCGCGACGTTTCAAAAAGCGTCTCGGCGCTTGCGATTTCGTCGACGGGCGAAAAGAACGGCTCCGCGTCGCCGAGGAGACGCGCTTTTTTCGCGACAAACGGCGAGGTTGGACGCGGCGAAGCGGCGGCGATAAATTTCGGAATAAAGTCGAATCGCTTGAAAGGTCGCGCCGTTTGCGATTTTTCGCCAAGTTGCTCGTCTTGCGTTTCTTGTCTCGCTTCGCCGAGTTGCGCGTTTTCGCCGTTTTGTTCGATTGTTACAAACGACTCGACTTTGCTATTTTCGTCGACGAGAGTTTGAGACGGCTCCGTTTCTTCCGGCGACGTTTCCGGTTCGTCGGCGTAAAACGGGTAAGCCGGACCGACTCGGCGGATTTTGACGACGTTTGACGCGGAAGCCGAAAAACGAACGTCGTCGCCGTTTTCGCCGTCGCTCGCGTTGCGAACGTCGGGCGTCGCGGCGTCGGAAGGGAGAACGGACGCCGTGTTTTCGGCGTCTTCGTTAAAATCGGCCTCTTTGAAACGGTCGAGAGAGCGTCCGACTTCCGCGTTTTGTCTATTTTGAACGTCGGCGATAACAAGAGGAGCGCGACGCGGCGCCGCCCGGAGAGCGTCGATACGAACGCGGTCGAGCGTCGTTAATTCTTGGCGCAACGCGTCGAGCGTTTGGGCGAATTCCGAATCGACCTCCGCTCGACGAGCGAGCGCGGCGGCTTCGGCGTCCTCCAAACGTCCCAGCGCAAAATCGATCAATGTCGCGCGATCGACAGGGTTCACTTATTTTCTCTTGACAACTTATTTTGCCGCGAGGGCTTGCCGAACGCGACGCGTCGAACGTCAAGCCTGCAGGCGTCTTTCCAGTTCGATATTCAAATGCGCAAAAGCCAACTCCGTTCGTTGACGGGCGAAAAACAAATTAAGTTGACGTAACGCGCTGTTGAGGCGACTCTTCAACGTCGCCGAGGGAAGTTGCAAATTTTCGGCCGCTTCGTAATACCTCATTCCTTGAAAATAGATAAGTTCCAAAATTTGGCGAAGGCTTTCCGGCAATTGCGCGATCGCGTTGCGAACGTTTTGCGCCTCTTCCGCGCTTTCGGTCGCCGCGGTCGGGTTCGGTTCGCGACTCGGGAGCGTTTCCGACCAAGACGAGGACGAAAAATCGCCTTCGACCGACGACGCGTCGAGACTGACCGCTTCGTCGTGCCGTTTCGAGCGGCGTTTCAGGTCGATCGCTTGGTTGTGCGCGATGCGATAAAGCCAAGGACGGAATTTTTTACCCGCGTCGAATTGGCAATTTTTTTGCAACACGCGCACAAAGGTCGCTTGAACGGCGTCTTCGGCGACTTCGCGGTTTCCGACGCGGCGGAAAAGGTAGCGCGTCAAATCCGCTTGATGGCGGCGATAAAGTTCGTCGAAACAACGGCGATTGGCGAAAACGCGGTATTCGACCAAAAGCTCTTCGTCGGTGTAATCGGCAAAATCGTTAGCGCGCGGAACGGAGGCGAGGGCGGCGTTCATGGTAACCTGCGTAGGGCTGCGGCGCGAGCCGGAACGTCGCTTTCCGTTAAGAAAAGCAAAGACGACCGAGCGAATCGCGCCAAGGGAGTATACAATGGAAACGACTTGCGGAAAAAGGTCAATTTGGCGTATTTTAGCGATTTTGACGAACTTTTTCCAAAAACGTCCCTAATTTAGGGGCGAGTCGTCGTCGACGCGAAAAAATAACAAACTTAAAAATCTGAAACATTACGAATATTATTTATCGTAACCGCTTGGGGCGAAAAATAAACGTAACCGTTCCGTTTTTTCGGCGTTCGACGAAAATTTTGTCGGGGTCGCGATCTCGTTCGAACGTCCGAACGAACGAAGAAACCGCGACGAGGCGCGTTCCGCAGGGGGGAGGGGGGGGACGGTTTCGAGGCTTGTCGAAAGAACGACGCGACGAAATCGCCAAAAGGGGGGGCGCCGGTCGGAGAGCGTCTTGCTCAACCGCCGACGTTCTATTGTACGCGCGAACTTTCCATTCGGCGACTTTTTTTTTAAATTTTTTGCCATTTTTCGCTAAAGTTTTGAGGTTTTATTTGAATAACTTTTTAAAACGTTAGTTTAGGTAAAATAGGAAGAATGTTTTACTGGATCAATCGTTAAAACGCCGCTTTTGCGATGTTTAATGAAAATAACTGGTTTAGTGAAAATGATGAAAATCGGTAAAACAGGATACGCGGGAGAAGGGGGAAGCAAGCGCGCTTGACAAAAACGGCGAGGCGAGCGACGTTCCTTTAAAGTGGCGGCGAATTTTTCGTCTGGCGTCGGGACGGAAAATTTGTTAAACTTTACCGACTAACCGCCGGAAAACGTCGAAAGCAAACGACGGCTTCGAAACGGCGGCCTGAAACGATCGAATAAAACGGTTAAGAAAACAACGACGATGAAAAAATTAGGGAAGGCGGGGAAAGCGGCGGCCTTGGCGGCGATTTTAGCGACGACGGTCGCGCAGGCGAGCGGTTGCAACGGCGTGCGGCGCCGCTTGACCATTACGTCGGAACCTTCCGGCGCGATCGTTTATTTGAACAATAAAGAGATTGGTAGAACGCCTATTTCGACGAATTTTCTTTATTCGGGAACGTACAATATTCGATGCTATAAAGAGGGATACGAGACGACGGAGACGGCGTATCGAACCGGAACGCCTTGGTATCTTTGGCCCGGTTTTGACTTTTTTTCCGAAAATTTCGTTCCAGGCGAAATTCGCGACGAGCAGAGCTGCCACGTCGCGTTGCCGTTGAAGCGGGAAATTCCGGAGAACGAGCTTCTGGAAGCGGCGACTCGCCTGCGGGAAGAAGCGCATAATAATTCGAGTTTGAAATATTACGTCGGCGCGACCGATTATCCCGAGGTCGACTTGGGAGCGAAAACGCCCGAATCGCCGGCGTTCTAAAAATATTCGGCGTTTTTTAGCGGCGCTATAGTAATAATGACAAAAACGGTTCTTTCGCGTTAAAAATCTTCCTAAAAAAACGCGTCGGCGAGCGGAAAATCGCCCGAGCGAAAGGCTCGAATCGGCGACGAGGCGAGCAAAACGAAGGACGAAAAGACGCGCGCGACCGACAAAAAAATTTTTGCAAAAATTTTAGGCGTTTTCCCCTTGCGCAATTCTTTTGACGTTGTAAAATAATTTCAAACCTTGAACCGAAAGGAACGCGTCGCCTACTTTGTCGCTTCCTTTTTGGCGCGACCTCCTACGAGGGCGCGATCGTCCGAGAAGACGGTTGGTCAAGACGACAGTTCGCCGAAACGTTTTCAAAATGTTTCTTAATAACGCGCCGAGCGGAACTCGCTTATTGGGATTGAGTTTCGGTTTTGTATCGCGGTCGTGTTTTGATTTATTTTTGAGCGCTTCGCGTCGTTGAAGACGCGTCGTTGAGCGTAAATGGTCTGCTCTCGTCTCGTTTCTCGGTTGGACAAGAGCAAATTCGTCTTTTTGACGAGAAGAAGATAAGAATCCTTCCTATTGTAACTAAAGGTTGCCGCGATGGACAAAACTTTGGAACAAACGAAAACGGATAATGCGGGCAAATCCATGAAACACAAGACGTTCATGGCCAAACCCGGTCAAATTGAGAAAAAATGGTTCGTCGTCGACGCGACGGACAAGGTCGTCGGTCGTCTCGCGAGCGACATCGCGATGATCCTGATGGGCAAACACCGCCCGACGTACACCCCGCACTGCGACTGCGGCGACTTCGTCATCGTTACGAACGTCGATAAAGTCGTCTTCACCGGCCGCAAATGGCAAAACAAACGCTACACTTGGAACACCGGTTATCCGCGTCTCCGCAGCGAATCCGCCGCCGAACGTTTCGAAAAGAAACCGGAAATGATTCTCCGCGAAGCCGTTCGCCGCATGCTCCCGAAAAACAAGCTCGCCGGCCAAATGCTGACCAAACTTAAGCTGTATACCGGCGACGCGCACCCGCACCAAGCGCAACAACCGGAAGCTCTTGAATTGGCTATCAAAAAGTAATTAAGCGGGCGATATTAGCGTTTTAAAGCGAATAAAAGCCTTATCCGACGATAAAGGAACAAATAAAATGATCAAACGCGGCAACTACGTTATTGAAGGCAACGGCAAAAACGACAAACTCGGCACCGGCCGCCGCAAGACGGCGATCGCTCGCGTCCGCGTCCGCCCGGGCCAAGGTCGCATCAGCGTCAACAACCGCGAATTCGAAGAATTCTTCCGCACCCAACAACTCCGCAACGCCGTTCTCGCGCCGCTCCTCGCGACCGAGAAAAAAGAAACGGTCGACGTCGTTATCACCGTCTGCGGCGGCGGCGTTACCGGTCAAGCGGACGCTTGCAAACTCGGGATCGCTCGCGCGTTGAAAGAATTCGATCCGGAATGCGAAGCCGTCCTCCGCGAAAAGAGCCTCCTCACCCGCGACGCTCGCGAAGTCGAACGCAAAAAGTACGGTCTCCGCAAAGCTCGCCGCGGCACCCAATTCTCGAAACGTTAATCGCGTTTTCGGATTGGTCGTCCGTTTCGAACGTCGACGACGTATCGCTCGACGTATCGCTCGACGTTCGAACGACGCGTTTCCGCATTTGCGTCGAGCGGTCGACGTTCGGCGAACGGCGTTCCTATTCGGCGCTTGAACGACGGTTCGAGCGTCGGCGGACGCGTTTTGAAACGGGCGGCGTTTCGGCGTCGCCTTTTAAAGCCCTTTCGATTCTTTGCGATCGAAAGGGCTTTTTGCGTTGAGGGCGCGCGAGGCTTGGACGCAAAAAAGACGTCGGCGCGAGTTCTCGACGTCGCGTCGGCAAACGAAAGTGGGCGCGAATTTTGCTTGGACGCGTTTCAAAAAAGACGGCGGTTTGCGCGAATTTTGCTCGAACGCGCTTCAAAAAAGACGGCGGTTTGCGCGAATTTTAGCGACGGCGCGTGTTGAGGTTTAAACAAACGGAACGCGAGCGGCCGAAAAAAGAGCGCGTCGACGCAATTTAAGGAGCAAAATACCGGCGACGTCGATTTTTTAGGAAAAAATCTCGCAAATTTTCGGCTCGAACGCGTTTTAGGGTTTGAAATTTAACGGAAGACGCGTTACAATAGAAACTGTTGTTTCGCCGTTAAAAAGCGACGCGCGTTTTTGACGTTTCCTATTTTAAACGGGAATTCGGCGTCGGAAACGGGCGAGCGGCGGCGGAACCGACGCGAGTTTTGTTTTTGGTCGGCGCTTGGGCGTCCGAGCGACGGCGTTTTCGCCGAACGAGCCGACTTGCCGATTTTTTCGAGCGCGGTAAAGAGACGACGACCGCGACGGGAGTTTTTCAATGCTTCAAGAACGAAAAGAAAACGAAACGCTTCGACGCGGCGCCGTCGACGGTTGCGCCTATTCGACGGTCGACAAAAACGGCGTCGAGTACTTTTACGGCGTCGCGACCTCGAACGGCGTCGGGAACGCTCGCGAACAAACGTTCGACGCGTTTCGACGGCTCGACGCGGCGTTGACCCAGGCGAATTTCGCCGGTCGCGTCGTCAAGTTGAACGTCTTTTTGCGCGAAATCGGCGACAAAGAGTTGGTTCGCGCCGTTATGCGGAAGGTTTGGGGCGCGGAAAACGTCCCGGCGACGACCTTTATTCCCCAAAAGGCTTGCGACGATCGGCTCGCGTTGATCCTTGAAGCAACCGCGATTCGTTCGGCGGACGCGAACGGTTCCGACGGCGCCGTCAAACTGACGCGGCGCGGCGAACGCGCGACGCTCGTCGAATACGCCGACGTCGAACTCGGCTTTTTCGGCGGTTTTGGGCCCGGTTCGGAGCCGGTCGGCGCTTACGAACGTTCGTTCGACGCGTTTTGTCGAATGCGCCGCGCCGTCGAGTCGAACGGATTTTTGACGCCGCAAATCTTTCGCACTTGGATTTATCAGGGCGACATCGTTCTCGAAGAGGGCGAAACGCAGCGGTACAAGGAACTGAATCGCGCCCGTTCCGATTTCTTTTACGGGATTCGATTTTTGGAGCGTTATCTGCCGAAAAACGTTCCGCTCGGGGCGATTTACCCGGCTTCGACCGGCATCGGCGGGGACGACGTCGACGTCGCGATCAGTTGCCAAGCGATCAAAACGGAGCGCCCGGACGCCGTCGTCGTTCCGTTGGAGAACCCGAATCAAACGCCGGCGTTCGATTACGCCGAATTTTACTCCCCGAAGAGCCCGAAATTCTCGCGCGCCGCGGCGGTTTGCTTCAACGGACGCTGCGCCGTTTACGTCTCCGGAACGGCGAGCATCGTCGACCAACGCACCGTTCATATCGGCGACCCGGGCGCGCAAGCGGAACAAACGCTCGACAATATCGCCGCGTTGATCGCCGGGTCGAACCTCGAGAAACACGGGATCGCCGGTTTCGACGCCGGTTTGAGCGACTTGGCCGTCGCGCGGGTTTACGTCAAGCGACCGGAGTATTTCGACGCGATTCGCGCCGTTTGCGAAAAGCGGCTCGCGTCGGTTCCGACGATTTACACCTTCGCCGACGTTTGCCGGGACGATTTGCTCGTCGAGATCGAAGGAATCGTCGCCTGCAACCCGACGAAATGACGCTCGAAACGTTCCGCTCGACGTTAAATTGGGCGGGGACGCGCAAAATAGCGAAACGTCGGGAGCGGCGTTTTTAACGAACGAACGGCGCGTTCCGTTTTCGACGGGGCGCGTCGCCGTCGCGTTTCTTGTCGTTAATTAATATAAGGGCGTATAAATCGGCGAGCGGCGGTCGAGACGGCGCGTCGGCGGCGATTTAGATAGGTTGGCGAAAATAGAGAGAAAACGAAAGGCGCGAAAATGAGCGGAACGGGAAAGAACGGGAAGTCGGCAAAGTTCCGAGACGAAAAAACGGCGGCGTTTTATCGAGCGGTCGCGGAGTTTTTGCCGCCGGAGCGTCTCTTTACCGACGCGCTCCGAACGCTCGCTTGGGGAACCGACGCCGGATTTTATCGCCAAATCCCCCAAATTGTCGTTTTTCCCAAGAATGAAGAGGAAGCGGCCCGGATTTTGCGCGAAGCCGACCGCGCCGACGTCGCCGTTACCTTCCGAGCGTCCGGGACGAGCCTTTCCGGGCAAGCGTCGACGCGTTCCGTCCTGATGGTCTTGGGCCAATTTTGGGAAGGGTGCAAAATCCGCTCCGGCGGCGCCGAAATCGCGGTTCAGCCGGGCCTTCTTGGGGGGCGGCTCAACCAAATTTTGGCGAAATACGGGCGCAAATTCTCCCCGGACCCGGCGTCGGTCAACGCGGCGCGAGTCGGCGGAATCGTCGGAAACAACGCGTCCGGGATGAATTGCGGGACGCACGCGAACAGCGACAAAGTGTTGAAAAGCGCGCGGTTAATCTTCGCCGACGGAACGCTTCTCGACGTCGGCGACGAAGCGAGCCGCGCCGAGTTCGCCCGCAAAAAGCCGGAATTCTTGAAGCGGTTGGCGGAGATTCAAGCGGAGGTTCGCGCCGACGCCGAGTTGACCGCGCGGATCGAGCGGAAATATCGAATCAAAAACGTTACCGGGTTGAATTTGCGACCGTTAATCGCGTTCGACGACCCGTTTGAAACGATCGCGCACCTCTTGGTCGGCGCCGAAGGAACGCTCGCGCTCTTGACCGAAGCGACCTTTTCGACCGAAAAAATTCCGGCCCGTTGCGCCAGCGCGATGCTCTTTACCGAAACGCTCGGCGACGCTTGCCGGGCGGTGCAAATCTTGAAAAAGACGCCGGTCGTCAGCGCGGAACTCTTCGACCGCAAAGCGCTCCGCTCGGTCGAGGGCGGGGCGAGCGTTCCGGAGTTCGTCCCGACGCTCGGGCCGGACGCGACCGCCGTTTTGCTCGAAACGAAAGCGGAGACGCCGGAAACGCTCGCGGCGCAAATCGCCGAAATTAAGGGCGCGCTCGCCGATTTTCCGCTCCTTTTCCCGCTCGAATTTACCGAAGACCCGGCGGTTTTCGGGCCTTGGTGGGCGATGCGCTCCGGAATTTTCCCGTCGGTCGGCGGAATGCGCGAACCCGGAACGACCGCGCTCATCGAGGACGTCGCGTTCCCGCTCGACGTTTTGCCCGAGGCGACCGTCGAACTGCAGCGGCTGATCGACAAATACGGGTACCGCGACGGCGTTATTTACGGACACGCGCTCGAAGGGAACTTCCACTTCGTCCTGAATCAGCGGTTCGACTCCGACGCCGAAGTCGCGCGGTACAAAGGGTTAATGCTCGAAGTCGTCGAACTTGTCGTCGACCGTTTCGACGGTTCGCTCAAAGCGGAACACGGAACCGGGCGGAATATGGCGCCGTTCGTCGAACGCGAATGGGGCGCCAAGGCGTTCGCGACGATGCGGGCTTTGAAAGAGCTGTTCGATCCGAAAAATATTTTGAATCCCGGCGTTATTTTCAACGACGACCCGAACTGCTTCGTCAGCGACTTCAAACCGCTTCCGACGACGAGTCCGACGGTCGACAAGTGCATCGAATGCGGCTTTTGCGAACCGAACTGCCTCACTTGCGGTTTAACGCTGTCGTCGCGACAGCGCGTCGTCGTTCGGCGGGAAATCTCGCGGCTCGAACGGGACGGCTCCGACCCGGCGCGTTTGGCGGAGTTGAAGCGGGAATACGCGATTCCGGGGCTCGCGACCTGCGCCGGGGACGGGCTCTGCTCGACGTCTTGCCCGATGAAGATCAACGTCGGCGAGCTGACGCACGAACTGCGGGCGGAAAACGCGCCCCCGGGAAGCCTCCCTTGGAAACTCGGCGACTTGACGGCGCAACGGTTGTCGACGATTAAGTCGGGGTTGCGTCCGGTCTTGCGGTTGGCGCGGGTTGGGCGGGCGGTTCTCGGCGAACGCGGAACGACGGCGGTTGGGCGGACGTTGCATCGCGTCGGATTCCCGCTTTGGACGCCGGCGCTTCCGAAACCGTTCAAAATCAAACGGCGACGCTTCCCGAACGTCGAGTTCGTCGCGCCGGTGAAAGGCGGGGGAGTCGGGCAAAACGGCGAAATCGGCAAAGTCGACGCAACCGGAAAAGCGGCGAACGTCGAGCGGCGCGAACCGTCGGCGGCGCCGGGGAAAATCGTTTATTTCCCGAGTTGCATCAACCAAACGATGGGCGCGTCCGGCGCCGAACGTCCGCTCGTCGAAGCGACGGTCGGCTTGCTCGAAAAGGCCGGTTTTACGGTCGTTTTCCCGCCGGGATACGAAAACCTTTGTTGCGGAACGATTTGGGAAAGCAAGGGAATGCCGGACGTCGCCGACCGCAAGACGGCGGAGCTGGAAGAGGCGCTTTTCGTCGCGTCGAACGGCGGCGAATACCCGATTCTTTGCGACCAATCGCCCTGTTTGCTCCGAATGAAGGAGAAAATGACGCGGTTGCGCCTCTTCGAACCGATCGAGCTGATCGAAACGTTCCTCGTCGACCGTCTCGACTTTAAGCCGATCGACGAGCCGATCGCGATTCACGCGACCTGTTCGACGCGGAAAATGGGCTTGCTTCCGCTCCTTGTGAAACTCGCAAACCGTTGCGCGACCGACGTTTTGCTCCCGGAGGAAGTCGGCTGTTGCGGTTTCGCCGGGGACAAGGGGTTTACCTTGCCGGAAGTGAACGCGTTCGCGCTGCGCAAATTGGAGCCGCAACTGAAGCGCCGCGCCGTCGTCGCCGGTTACTCGACGAGCCGCACCTGCGAAATCGGCTTGACGACAAACGGCGGCGTTCCGTATTCGTCGATCGTTTACCTCGTCGACCGCGTTACGACGCCGAAAGCGCGAAAATAGCGTCGTCCGCCGAAGGCGGTTTTATCCGCCGCCGCGCAAGTTCCGCTTTCGCTCAATTTCGGTTGGGAAGAGGCGCGGAACGGTTTCGGCGGCGCGTCGCGCGGTCTAACGTCTTTACGCGGAACGCTTGTTGGGCTCGTTTTGAGCAAGGAAAACGCGATTTTTGCGCGAATCGAGGTCGAGCGCGATTAAATCCGCCCCGCCCGAACAACTGAACGCAAAGAAGAACGCGGCAAAAAGTAACATAACGAACGGTATCGCGGCGCCCAAAAAGTAAAACATTAACGCGCTGCATAGCGTCAAGGTAACAAGTGTTTTTACCGGCGTTTGGTTCTCTTTGGCGTAAATCGCAAGTCGCGCGGCTTGAGCCTTGGTCGACGTTGAAAACGACGCGTGGGTATCGTCGACGTCCGCGTCGTAAGAATACCGTTCCAGCGTTTGGAATTGCAAATCGATTAGGCGTTTCGTCGCGTCGGAACTTTGAAGCTCCAAGCCTTTGTCGATAAGGTAACGGCGCAACGTTAATTCTTCGCGGTAGACGGTTTGGAGCGCGGCGAAGTTTTGCGTGGTTCGACGTAATTCGTAAAATTCGCTTGAAATTTGAACGCCTTGTTCGAAATAAGACGCGCAAACTTCCGGCAAATCGTCGAACGCTTGAGCGTCTAAGATTAATTTAATTTCGTTAAAACGCGTCGTTAATTTCGCCAAACGTTCTAAAGATTCGTGTTGCGGACGGTACGTTTCGAGCGCGTCGGCGAACTCTTTCGCGTTTGAGAAACGTTCCGCCGGATCGCGAGCCAACGCTTTTTGAAGAATCTCGCGCAATTTCGGCGTTATCGAAGTCGACGCGACCAACGCCGTTTCCGCAAAACGGCGCAAGGCGTCGGACGGGGAAGCGGAAAAAAGCGTTTCGACGGCGAGGCGGCGCAACTCTTCGACCGCGTCGCGCGGACGCGATCGAGCGATCTTTTGCAACGACGAGGCGAAGTCGGCGACCGCGCGTCGGCGCAATCTATCGTTGGCGAAACCGTCGATAAAGGGAGAAGGTTGAAAATTAGCGACGCCGTCGAGCGGCGACAGAAATTCGGCGACGTTTTCGTCGAGAATATTTACCGCGTCGACTTCGAGCAGTTTCTTTTTCGCGAACGTCCAAATCTCGAAGGGCGACGCGACGGCGAGAACCGCTTTTTCGGCGAGGGCGCGCAACTCGGCGGACGCGTCGAGCGACGTTAACGCTTCTTCGGCGAGTCGAAGTAGTTCCGCTTTCGCGGCTTCCGGCTCCAGCGGGGCGAAGTCGCAGGTCAGCGCTTTTCGGGCGGCGCAACCGCTCCCTTGGATATTAAACGCGATTTCGTAAGGCGCGAAACCGTAAATAATCCTGTATAGAATAGCGCCGAGCGAAAAAACGTCCGCTTTCTCGTCGACCGGTTCGTCTGCAACTTGTTCCGGCGCAATATACTGATAAGTTCCGGACGCGCCGCTTTGGGGGCCTTCTTCGGCTAAGTCAAACGCCAATCCAAAATCGACGACGTAGGTTTCGCCATATTCCCCTATCATTATATTTTCCGGTTTTAAATCGCGGTGGACGACGCCTTTTTGGTGCGCGTAAGCCATAATATTAGCGACTTGCGTCAAAGTTTCGAGATTCTTTTCGAAGCGCGCGCGGTCGAACGAGCGTTCGTCTTGCCACGTTTTGCCGTCAATGTAAGACTCGACAAATTGAGGAAGCGTTTGGGAAGCGGGATCGGCGTCGGAACGCAATGTAAAAATTTTCGGAATCCCTTGGTGTTGCAACTTCGCTTGAAGTTTCGCTTCGCGTTCCACCGCTTGACGCAGCGATTGGGAGCCGCCTAGTCTCGGGTTAAGCTCTTTGACCGCGAACCGTTGGCCGAGGCGTTTGGAAACGACCATATAAACCGCCTTTTGACCGCCGGTTCCCGCGATTTTTTGAACTTCGTAATCGTCCGAAAGAGTAACGACGTCGCCGACTTGAAGCGGAAGAGCTTGCGATTTCGGAAGCGGCCCTACGATCGTAGAGAAACTGCCGCCGCAAGATTCGACGTTGTTCAAACCTAAAAGACAACGTAATTCTTCAAGCGACGGGGAACCCGAGCGCGACGCGGCGACTTCGGCGAGTCGATTTAATTGTCGGCGAAGCTCGACGTCGTCGATCTTCGGGAGGCGTTTCTTTATTTCGAACGCGAGTTCTTCGAGAGCGCCGCGGCAGAACGCTCGTTCTTCGGATTCCGCAAGGAGGCGATACGTTTCCGCTTCGTCGTTTAGCGTTTGCCAAAGCGTGGGAACGTTCCAATAAGCGACGGGCGTTTTTTGCCAAACGTTGCGCCAAGACATTAGCGCCGCCGCGACGCGTTCCGCGCTCGGAAAATTAGAATTGGAGTTGGGGGGCGTCATCGTTGAGCTCCTTGAATTGAATTGCGAAGGACGAATACGGTAATTGGCGACGAGATAGGGAAACGCGCAAAGTCGAGGAAGAACCGGGGGAATTCGGTAAATATTATCGTCTTTGCGACGCGAATTTTTTACGTTGGAAAGACGTTTTTGTCTTCCCTTATTTTATAAAGAACTAAATAAACGAGAACGCGACAAGTATTTTTAAATTTTCCCGATAATAATTTTCGGATATTTTTTAGGAGGCGCGACAACGCGAACGCTTGCTTTTTTACGCGTCTGCGATTATCATAAAGAAAACGTTCGACGGGCGCGACGGGCGGCGGAACCGTTTTTTCAAATGTTAAAGAAGAGGCCGGCTTATATGAACGACGAAAATCGCGAAAATGCGGAACAAGAAAAAAACGACGAAAATCGCGAAAACGAACAAGAAAAAAACGACGAAAATCGCGAAAACGAGCGAGAGAAAAACGACGAAAATCGCGATAAATTTGCGAAATTTGGAGGGATAACGCGGGCGGAATTCGAACGGATTAAAGCCGACTTTTTAGCCGCGACGACGCCTGAACTTCGAAAAGAGATTTTCGGCGTTTTACTCAACGACGAAATGCGCGAGGCTTTTAAACGCTTTGCTTGGAATAGCAATCAGAGAGTTCACGCCTCCAGCGTGGTGCACGATTATTTTGTCTATCTTATAAAAGGCTTTGATCCGCAACGATTTAACCGATTTAACGATTTGGCGCATTTCGTGCGTTATTCGCGTCTTCTTCTCGGAAAAATGTTTAGCAAGCGCGTAAAAGACGAGTCGAAAATTCAACTTGACGAGGGAACGGAACCGGACGAATCGCAGGGACTATGGCCGGAAGCGATCGACTTTTTCGCGCATATCGTCGCCGTTCTCAAAGAACAATTTCCAGAAGACGAGATTCTTATTTTCGTCCTCCATCGATTCGACGAGTTAAGTTTTCCGAAAATCGCCGCGTTGCTTGAGCGCGAACGCGGGAAAAGTTTGAGCGAGAAACAGGTAAGTTCTCGTTATCGCAAAGTGGAGAAATACTTCGAAAAGAAAGTCGTAAATTTTTACGAGCAAGGCGGGGTTTATCTTGAAGCGGCGCCCGACGACGCGTTGCGCGACTTTGTCGCGTTGGCGAGCGACGCCTCAAAAGACGGAGAAAATCCCGCTCTCGACGCGTTGGTCGGGGAGCTGAAACGGCGAGCCGACAAGAAAAACGAGAATAAGACGAACGAAACCGACGGCGACGACGATTTCGCCGCCGGTTCGCTCGCTAAAATTAAAGTTTGACCGCGGCCCAACGGAGCGGTCGACGCGGTTACTTCGCGCCGTCGGTTTGCGCGAACTCTTTTAGGCGGCGGTAGAGCGTTCGTTCGCCGAGGCCGAGGATTTTCGCCGTCTCCTCGCGGTTTCCGCCGGTCGAGCGGAGCGTCTCTTGGATGAAAATTCGCTCCAGCTCCTCCAACGAAACGCCGACCAACGATTTCAACGAACGCGACGAGTCGAGCGGGACGGGGCCGCGAACGACGGCGGAACACCCGGACGAGGAGGAAGGAGGAACGGGAGCGCTTCCGGAGGCGGACGCCGGAACGACCGACGCGTCGAGCGTCGCGGACGCGCCGGTCGGAAACGCTCCCGACGGCGCGACGTCCGCGAACGAAACGTCCAACGTCGGCGGCTCGAGCGCGCGCTCCGGCGTCGGAAGCGCGAGCGGCGCGACCGAATTCGGCGTCGCGTCGAGAATTTCGTCCGGTAAATCGTCGACGTCGATCAGGCCGTCGAAATCGACGACCACCGCGCTCTCCGCGACGTTGCGCAGTTCCCGCACGTTGCCCGGCCAGTCGTACAGAAACAGTTTGCGCCGCGCCGCCCGCGTTACGCCCTTGATCGACTTCCCGTATTTCTTCGCGAAAATCTTCATAAAATGGTCGAGAAGCATCGGAACGTCGCCCGAACGCTCTTTTAAACTTGGAAGTTTCAGCGTTACGACTTTCAAACGATGGTACAAGTCGGCGCGGAAAAAGCCCTTTTCGACCGCTTCTTCCAGTTTGCGGTTCGTCGCCGAAACGAGACGAACGTTCGTCTTGATCGTTTTGTTCGAGCCGACCGGGGTAATCTCGCGGTTTTCTAAAACGCGCAACAACTTGACTTGCGTCGACGGCGACATGTCGCCGACTTCGTCGAGGAAAATCGTTCCGCCGTTCGCGTACTCGAATTTGCCGACGCGGTCGCTCGTCGCGTCGGTGAAGGCGCCCTTGACGTGTCCGAAGAGTTCGCTTTCGAGGAGGTGTTCGCTCAACGCGGCGCAGTTGAGCGCGACGAACGGCTTGTTTTTGCGCGGACTGTTTTGGTGCAGCGCCTGCGCGAACAGCTCTTTGCCGACGCCGGTTTCGCCGAGGATAAGAACCGTCGCGTCGGTCGGCGCGATCCGTTTGAGGCGTTCGATCGTCTTGAGCATCGCCGGAGAGGAGCCGACGACGCCGTCGAACCCGAATTTCTCGTCGAGTCGCTCTTTCAGTTGGCGGTTGACTCGGCGTAGGCGCGACGCTTCCCCCGCTTTTTGGACGATCGAGCGGAGGCGCTTTAAGTCGAGCGGTTTTTGCAGGTAGTTGAACGCGCCTTCGAGCATCGCTTCGACCGCCGTTTCGACGCCGTTAAACGCAGTCATTAGAACGACTTCCGTCTCGTGTCGCTCTTGCTTCGACGCGCGCAACACTTCGAGACCGGCGTCGTCCGTTTCGAGCATTAGGTCGGTAACGACGACGTCGAAAACGCGCCGTTTGATTTCGTCGAGCGCTTCCCGTTGCGAGTGGACGACGACGCATTCGGCGCCGACTTTTTCCAGCGCCGCCGCGACGACCTCCGCGTGCGCCGGTTCGTCGTCGACGACCAAAACTTCCAACGGTTCTTCCGGCGTCGTAAGCGACGCGTTTCCTTCGCTTGATTTCGACAATGAAATTCCTCCCGAATCGACAGGACGACGGCGTTGAAAATCGTCGACGCGCAAAATTCCGACCGGTCGCGCCGCCGCCTTTTGTCGTTTTCCTTAAGTGTAACGCGCTTTCGAATCTCGACAAGGGCGCCGCGGCGTTGGGAAACGCGTTTTTTCCGGAACGTCGACGAGAAAAGGGGAACGGCGCGAGCGCGAGGGGACGCGGAGGGGAAAAATATCGGCGCTTTTGCGGAATTTTGGGGAAATTTTCAAGAAAACTGGCGGCTCCCCTAGACGTCGCGTCGACTTTTGACTATATATTAATTAACGATAGCGGGAGCGGCGTTTTTACGCGACGACGTCGGTCGCGACGGCTCCCGACGAACGCGTCGCCGTCGGCGCGCTCGGACGTTTTTCAGCGTTGAAGGCGAAATCCGGGCGCTCGACCGAAACGGTTGCGGCTCGTTTTCCTCGATTTACGTTAAAGGAGCGTTTTTTCCGTTCGAAATGGGCGTATTTTTAGCCAGTTTTCTTACCGCGTTGTGCGTTTCGGCTCTGTGTTCGGTCGCCGAGTCTGTTTTGTTGAGTCTTTCGACGGCGCAAATCGCCGAGATTAAAGAGAGAAATCGTCGCGTCGGCGAAATTTGGGAGGCGTTCAAAAAGAACGTCGACGCGCCGATCACGTCGATTTTGGCCGTCAACACCGCCGCGCATACGATCGGCGCGTCGGTCGCCGGGGCCGCGTTCGCGAAGGAGTTCGGCGAATCGAAACTTTGGGTTTTCTCGGTAATTTTTACCTTCTTGATGTTGCAATACACCGAGATTTTGCCGAAAACGCTCGGCGTGCGGTATAACAAACGGTTCGCGTTTTGGGTCGCTCGTCCGCTTTGGTTCGCGACGAAGTTCGGGGCGCCGATCATCCGCTTCATTCGTCTCTGCAACCGTCCGTTCGAGCCGCGCGGCGGCGGGGACGCGCTCAGCTCGATTCAAGAACTGCGCGTCTTGACGACCGTCGCCGAAGATACGAACCAACTCGACGAAGAGCAAGCGGACGTTATCCTCGAAACGCTCGACCTGAACAAAACGACCGTCCGCGAGATTATGACGCCGATCGACGAAGCGAAAACGCTCGACGCCGGTTTGACGCTCGAGCAAGCGATGAAGAAGGCGATCGAAGACGGACATACGCGCTTCCCGATCGCGAACGCGACAGGCGGCGTCGATAAATACGTCAACTTTAAGGAGCTGGCGCGCGGCGTCGCGAGAAAACAGCTGAACGGGGAAAAGTTTGCGGCGAACGGTTGTTCCGAGCTTGAAAAGATCGCGCGCGAGTTGCTCGTCGTTTCGCCGAACGCCGTCGCGTCCGAGACGATGCAATATTTCGTCGACGAAAGCCAACACATCGCCGTCGTTCGCGACGACGCGACCGGCGAAA
>JAZQAP010000485.1:0-3206 GCA_045545275.1 Thermoguttaceae bacterium
AGACGGCGCGTCTAATCCCGGCGTCGACGTTTCGCCCCCGCCGCCGTCCGCTTCAAACGAACGGTTTCGCGCCGTTCGTTTTTTTGTTTCTTGCGTCCGATTGGCTTTTTGGGGGCTTTATGAGACGACGCGTCTAATCCCGTCGTCGACGTTTCGCCCCCGCCGCCGTCCGCTTCAAACGAACGGTTTCGCGCCGTTCGTTTTTTATTTCTTGCGTCCGATTGGCTTTTGGGGGGCTTTATGAAACGGCGCGTCTAATCCCGGCGTCGACGTTTCGCCCCCGCCGCCGTCCGCTTCAAACGAACGGTTTCGCGCCGTTCGTTTTTTATTTCTTTTTTATCTTGCGGCGTTCGTTTTTTTAGCGGTTGAGCGCCGCGTCGTTTGATTATCGACGTTATTATTAGCGAAAAACGCCCGATTGTCGCGACGTTTCCAACTCTTGACGGCGTCGCGATTAACGATAAAAAGCGCCGATTTTGACGTTTCTGCTTGATTTTTTTCAGTCCGAGGATATAATAATCGGCAAGACCGGCGCGCTTTGACGCTTCCGAGCGACGTTTTAAGAGAATCGTCTTATCTTGCGAGAGCGGGCGGAGGCGGGACGACTCGCGGAAGAACGAAGCGCGACCCGTTTTGTCGGGAAATACGCGAACGCGAACGCCCCCCGGCGCGCACGTCGAGCGAACGCGCCCAAACGAAAGAAGAGGCAACCGATGGAAATTCGACGTTTCAACAATATGAACGCCGCGCTGCGCGCAAAGTACGCCTCGTTTTGGGGACATACGCTCGATTCGGCCTTTTACGCGCCCCTCGACGACGCGTCGACGCGCCGCCCGCCGACGTCGACCGACGACTTAGAAACGTCGAAAGTCGACGATTCCGGCGCGGACAATCCCTTGTCGCATTGGAATTTGTTCAAAACGGAGATTTTGAACAGCTATTTTCTCGAACCGAGCGCGTCTTTTTGGGCGGTCGACGGTTCCCCGGAGGAGCCGAACCCGATCGCTTGCCTCGTCGCCGCGTCCGCTCCGACCGACGACGCGCTCGACGGAGCCGACGCGACGCTCCTCGCGCCCTTGTTTTCCGCCGGAGTCGCCGACGCCGACAAAGCGAACGTCGCGCAAGTCTTGATCGAAAAGTCCGAAAACGCGTTGCGGGAGAAGGGCGTTCGCCGCGTTTACGCCGGCGGCGCGCCGCCCCGAACCGACGCCGAAGGGTACGCGCCTTGCGGAGCCCCCCTTTTGAACGGCGTTTACGGATTCGGTTCGCCGGTCGGCTTTTTTGACGACGACCCGGCGCGCAAGTTCTTTGTCGAGGCGGGTTACGAAACGGAAAAGAAATCGAACGGTTCCGAGCGGGCGTTTGTCGAACTAAAAATCGACGCGAATTCTTTTTTCGGAAGCGCGGGCGATTGGCGCTGGACGCGGGAAGATTGCCCGGCGCCGAATTGGCGACACGCTTTAATCGCTCGCAATTTCGCCAACGCGCGGCGTTTTTGCGTTCGCGGACTCGACGCTAGTCTTTTGGCGATCGCTTGGGTTTACGACTTGCCGCAAAGTTCGTCGAAAACGGACGCGTTCGTCGTTCGGACGGTCGTTTCGCGATTGGCGGTTCGACCGGCTTATCGTCGCAGGGGAGCCGGGACGGCGTTGGTCGCGGCGCTGATCGAAGACGCGGCGGAGCGAGCGGCGAAAACGGCGCCGGACGCGTCGCTCGAAATTTGCGTCGTCGTTCCGGACGGAGACGCCGTCGCTCTCGATTTTTGGAACGCGCAGGGGTTCGAGGTCGGGCGCCGTTCGACGCCGCTCGTCAAAACGCTTTGACGTTCGCCAAACGCTGAAAACGCCGAAAATTGGAAAGCGCAAAGAGCGAAAAAGTCGGAAAAAGCGGATTCGAACGGTTAAAAAGCGCCGCGCCTCTTGGCTTTTTCGAACGTCGCGGTATAATAAAACGTTCGAGCGTCGCGCCCGACGCGGGCGATTCGACCGCGAACGCGTTAATTTGTTGTCGCGAAAAACAAGCGGGGAGTTATGAGCCGTCTTTTTGTTAATCAAATCAAAGAAAACGACGTCGTTTCCGAAACGTATCGCGTCGCCGAAAAGGCGTTGCGTCCGAACAAAAACGGCGTTCTTTACCTGCAGTTCATTTTGACCGACCGCACCGGGAGCGTTTCCGGGCGCCTTTGGAACGCGACCGAAGAGATGTTCCGCCAATTCGCCGACGGCGATTTCGTTCGTTGCGACGGGATGGCGCAGCGGTTCCAAGGCAACATTCAGGTCATCGCGAAAAAACTGACGAAAGTCGACTCGAAAGACGTCGCGCTCGAAGACTTTACCCGCGACGCCGCCGTCGACGTCGCCGCGCTTTGGAAGCGGGTTCGCGAGTTGCTCGGCGCGATGAAAAACCCGAAATTGCGCGACTTAGCCGACTGTTTTTTAACCGACGACGCGTTCGTCGAACGCTTTTCGCGCGGTTACGCCGGCGTCCGACTGCATCACGCGCACCCGGGCGGGCTCCTCGAACACACCGCGTCGACGATGGAGCTGGCGGCGCGAATCGCGTCCCATTACGGCGCCGCGCTCGACGCCGACTTGCTTCTCGTCGGCGCGTTCCTGCACGACGTCGGCAAGACGATCGAACTGTCGGACGATCCGACGAATCCGGTGTACACCGACGCCGGGCAGGCGCTCGGGCACCCGTATCTCGGCGTCGAAATTTTGACGAAAAAGATCGCGGAAACGGAAAAGTTGACCGGCGAACCGTTCGACGAACGCCTCGCGATTCTGCTGAAACATATGATTTTGTCGCATCACGGAACGCCCGAAAACGGCGCCGCGAAGGTTCCGGCGTCGCTCGAAGCGATGGCGTTGCACTACATCGATTCGCTCGACGCGAAATTGGCGGAGTTCCAAAAGCACATCGCGGAAGACCCGAACGTCGGCGGCGGTTGGACGAATTACATCCCGAGCCTCGAACGCAAGCTGATGAAGTTTTGACGCGCGACGGCGAGAAGCGGGAACAAAGGGCCGCGTTCGGAAACGGACGCGGTTTAACTTTTGCCGGTTAACGGCTTAGCATTGGCGGAAAGAAGGAACCGACGGATGAAATCGCGCAGCACGACGATTTTAACGGTGCGCAAAGGCGGCGCGGTCGCGATCGGCGGCGACGGGCAGGTAACGTTCGGCTCGTCGATTATGAAGGCGGAC
>JAZQAP010000486.1:0-6202 GCA_045545275.1 Thermoguttaceae bacterium
TCGCCGCAAAAATAAACTTGAGCGATATGCTCGTGATTCAAACGCGCCGCCGACTTCGCTTCGTTCAAAAATCGCGCGACCGTTCCGACGTCTTGCGCCCGTTGACGCGGAAGGACTTTAATCGCGACTTTGCGGTCGAGCGCCGTGTCGCGTCCTTCGTAAACGCGCCCCATTCCGCCGCCGCCGATATACTTTGTAACGACGAAGTGCCCAAACTGCGCGCCCGGCTTCAGCGCGCCGCCGTCCAACGCGTCGTCGCCGTCGTCTCCCGTCGACTCGTCGCCGCGACGCTCCGCGGCGACGGGGGGCGTTTGCGAGATAATCGTTCGTTCGTCTTCGTCGCGTTCGTCGTCGGCGTTTTCAACGGCGAACGGCGGCGCGCTCGTTCGAGTCGACGCGTCGTCAAAGTCGACGAACGCGACGTCCGACGGCGAAGACGGGGACGAGGGCGCGCCGGAAGGCGCCGCGCCGTCGGAATCGGCGAACGCGGCGCCGCCGTTCTCTTCGTCGTTCGCGGAAACGCCCCAAGCGACGGTCGCGTCGGCGTCGAATTCCGACGGCGTCAAATCGCGCCGCGACGCGTCGGCGTCGTCGGAAGACGGTCGAAAATGAGAAGAATCGGACGTCATATTAGCGCGCCGTTCGTTCGTTGGAATCGTTTGTACTAATTAATAATGGGAAAAATAAGGCCAAGTCGGACGCCGTCGCGTCTCGCGACGCGTCCGAAACTCTAAAAAGCGACGTCGAAAGGAAAACGTAAAACCAATCCCCGTCGCGCCGCGCTCCGTCGTTTCAACGAACCCGAACGCGACCCTTCGGCGACGCTCCCAGGAACGCCGCCGCCGAGTTGCGCAAGAGATTTTAGGCCGTTGTCAAACGGGCGAAACGTCGCCGTTTCAGAAGATGAAACGGTTCATGACGTTTTCGATCAGCTCTTGGCGACCGCTGATATTCGGCTCGATTTCGCCCTTTTCGAGCATATATTTTTCGAGCGATTTGAAGTCGTGTTTGCCGGCTTCGATTTCGGCGCCGATCCCGCGATCCCACGTGGCGTAGCGGGTTTTCAGCATATCTTGCAGGTCGCCGGAAGCGCGCATCGCCGCCGCGACTTTAAGCCCCTTGGCGAAAGCGTCCATCCCGCCGATGTGCGCGTAAAAGAGGTCGATCGGTTCGAAGCTCTCGCGACGGACTTTCGCGTCGAAGTTAAGACCGCCGGTCGTGAACCCGCCGTACTTCATGAGGACGTAAGCCATTTTCGTCGTCATATAGAGGTCGGTCGGGAATTGGTCGGTGTCCCAGCCGAGGAGCATGTCGCCGGCGTTCGCGTCGACGGAACCGAGGAAACCTTGGCTCGCGGCGTATTCCATTTCGTGTTCGACCGAGTGGCCGGCCAGCGTCGCGTGGTTCGTCTCGATGTTCATCTTGACGTCGTTTTCGAGACCGTAAGCGCGCAGGAAGTTGATGCAGGCGGCGCAGTCGTAGTCGTATTGGTGCTTCGTCGGTTCCTTCGGTTTCGGTTCGAAGTAGAATTGGCCCTTGAAGCCGATTTCCTTCGCGTAGTCGACCGCCATATGCATGAACGCGGCCAAGTGGTCGGCTTCGCGTTTCATGTCGGTGTTCCAAATGCATTGGTAACCTTCGCGACCGCCCCAGAAGGTGTAGCCTTGCGCTTTGAGTTCGAGCGAAACTTCGAGCGCTTTCTTGACTTGCGCGGCGGCGTAGGCGAACGCGTCGGCGTTCGAGCTGGTGGCGGCGCCGTGCATATAGCGCGGATTGCCGAAGAGGTTCGCGGTGCCCCAAAGCATCGTAATGCCGGTGCGTTCCGATTCTTCTTTGAAGACTTTAACGACTTCGTCGAGGTTTTTGTTCGATTCGGCGAGCGTTTTCCCTTCCGGCGCGACGTCGCGGTCGTGGAAGGCGTAGTATTGGAAACCGCATTTTTCGAGGAATTCGAAGAAGACGCGAACGCGGTTTTGAGCGTTTTCGATCGATTCGGAACCGTCGTCCCAAGGACGCGACATCGTGGCGGCGCCAAACGGGTCGGAACCGGTCATCCGCATCGTGTGCCAGAACGCGCAGGAGAAGCGGAGCCACTCCTTCATCGATTTCCCTTCGACGATTTCGTCGGCGTTGTAATGACGGAACGCGAGCGGATTGGTCGAGTCGGGACCTTCGTACTTAATCTTATTGACTTCCGGGAAAGCGGACATTCCTGTTCTCCTAATCTAACAAACGTAATTTTTTTACCGTCAAACGCTAGATACGGCGTTTAATTTACCAAACGAACGCCGCGTTTGTTCCAACGCCGCTATAAAACGCACTCGCGGACGCGTTTCGCGGAATCTAACGAAAAACGTCGCGAACGTCGAAACGCGCTTCGAACCGAAACGATCCGGCGTTTCTCTCATTTTACCCGAATTCGCGCTCAATTAAAAGAAGTCGTTTGGATTTTTTTTCGTTTTTCCACAAAAAAACGACGCTATTTTCCGCAAAAAGAGACGCGACGCCCCAAACGAACGCGCAAAAATCCGTCGTCGCTTCGCTTTTGAACGCAAAACGACGTTCCCCAAAAAAGAAGAAACGAGAACGCCGACCGCGCCTTCGCGCTTTCCGCGTTCTCGCCCAAAAGTCAAATTCAGGCGATGACGCCCTTCGTCTTCAAGAAGAAGATGACTTCGTCGGCCAATTCGTCGGCGGCGCATTCGGACGCGTCGAGTTCGAGATCCGGATTCAGCGGCGCTTCGTAGGGGTCGTCGACGCCGGTGAAACCTTTCAATTCGCCGGCGCGCGCTTTTTGATACAGACCTTTCGGGTCGCGTTGTTCGCAAACTTCGATCGGCGTTTTGACGTAAATTTCAAAGAAATCGGTCGAAGCCATCGTTTCGCGAACGCGGTCGCGGTCGACGCGGTAGGGACTGATGAACGCGGTCAACGCGATCAGCCCCGCTTCGGCGAAAAGTTTCGAAACGGCGCCGATGCGACGGATGTTTTCTTCGCGGTCTTGCGCCGAGAAACCGAGCCCAAAGCGTTCGGCAAATTCGTCCGAGTGTTGCTTTTTCAGGATCGCCGGCGAAGCGTTCAACGCGTGGCGGACGTTGTCGCCGTCAAGCACGAAGCTGTGTTTGCCCAACTCGTGCAGTTTATGGTCGACCAAGTTCGCGATCGTGCTTTTGCCGCTGGCGCTCAAACCGGTGAACCACAAAACGCAACCGCGATTTCCGTTCATTTTTTCTTTTTCCGCGCGCGAAACAGCTTGTTTGTGCCAATAAACTTCCACTTGTTGAGGCGAACTCATTTTTGTCTCCTGTCTAGTTGGTTAAAAGCGTCGCCGCTTGACGCGTCGCGCTCCCCTATCGACGACGGCGGCGTCCCTACGTCGCGTCGCTCGCGTGTTTTTAGCGTCGATACGCGCGCCGACTTTCCTATTCTAATCGCGGTTGGAATTTTTTCAATATCCCAGCGCCGCTCGCGCCCAATTTTTATTCAAACTTAATTCAAAAAAAGCGTATTTTCCAGTTGCGCGTCCTTTTTTTTCGTCCCGACGTTCGTTTTCTTAGCCAAAACGAAAATATTTTTTCAAAACAAAAGCGCGTTTTCAAACGCTTATCCAAAAACGCGCGCTTCAATGAAAAAAGAACGCCTCCGTCTCGCTCTTTTAACGCGTCGCGGAAGATTCCGTCGCTTTTTCTTTCGCCTTTTCCTCCGCGGCGGAAAGTCGAGAATAAATCGGCAAAATCGCCCAAACGTCGTCGAAATCGCCCGCCGCGACGCGTCGCCAAGCCGCTCGAGCGACGCCCGCAGCCGACGGCGCCCTAAAAGACGCGTCGACGAATTTCGCTTCGATATTCTCGTCTCCCTTATTTCGCCAACGTTCGAGCGAGGGTCCGCAAAAATACGTCTTCTCCGCCGCGATCGATTTCGCTTTGCTCAAAAATAGTTCCGTCTCCAAAAAAGGTTCGGAATCGGCGCTCTTTACGCAATCAAAATTTCCCGCAAATTCGCGACAATTCTCTTCGGCGAACCATTTTTTCACCGAAACGACCTGAAATCGATCGTCGAGAGCGATCGGAGCCTTTTTTTCCGTCGGGTCGACCCAAAAACGTCGAACCGCGGCGTCGCCCCGTTGCGCGTCGATTCCAATCGAAACGACGCCGCGTTCGTCGCCGTTCGGCAAGCGTCCGATCTCGCAGGCGATCGCTTCCAACGCGTCGACGCCGACAATCTTTGCGCCGACCGCCCAAGCTAACATTTTCGCCGTCGCGACCCCGACCCGCAAGCCGGTAAAAGAGCCCGGGCCGACCGCGACCGCGATCGCGCCAAGGTCGCTCGGCGCCCAACCGAACTCCGCCAACGTTTCGCGAATCGTCGGCGCCAACGTTTGCGCGCTTCGACGTTCGGCGTCCAAACGTCGCGTCGTTAATATCTCGCCGCCGACGCAAAGCGCGACGCTCCCCTGCGCGTCCGTCGTCTCCAACGCCAAAATTTTCAACGCGTTTTCCATCGTTAATCTCCGCACAAACCGGCTATTTTATCGCAAGACGCGACGCCGCGCCTTGCCGAGCTTGCCTATTTCGCCCAAAACGCCGTCCAAACGTAACGTCGTCCTTATATTTTATTACGCCCGTCCGCGATCGACAGGGGGGGCGCCCTTAAAACGCGTTTTATCCGCTCGTTCTCGCGCCGACCGTTAAAACCGTTAAAATTGCTCTTGCGTTCCGTCGACGCGAAGATTATACTCGCGTTCAAAGGCGGATTCGACGGTCGAAATCGCCTAAACGTCGCTTTGCGCCTCGCCTATTTTTCGCGCTTCACCCATTTTAACGTTCGTTCGCCTTCGCGCGACGACGCCGGAACCTTCGATATGTCGAAACGTCCGCTTTTCAATCGACAACGCGTTTTTTACTCCGCGCGGCCCCGTCGTCTCGTTTCGACGTTCGTTCCCGTTTTGCTCGGTTTGTCGAGCCTGCGCGTTCTTCCCATTCCCCCCCTCGTCCCTATTTTACCGGACGTTCCCCCGCTTTTCGCGCAGTCTTCCCCTTCGCCGAACGAGCGTTCCCAAAGCGGCGCCGCGCCCAACGAACAAAACCAAGCCGTTTTCTTCTCGATACCGGTCGGCGTCGACGGCGCGATCGTCCGTTCCGGCCCGGGCGAAGACGCTTATCCGACCGGAACCCTCGCGAAAAATCGTTACGTCGAGGCGTATTTCCGCGACGCCGACGGTTGGTGCGCGATTCGTCCGCCGCAAGGGAGCTTTTCTTGGATTAACGCCAAATTTGTCCGTCGCGAAAGCGATTCGACCGGGCGCGTCGTCGCCTCGAACGGCAAAGCGGCGCCGGCGCGAGTCGGCGGAGCGACCGTCGAAGAAAGCGCGATCGTCCAAGTCGGGCTGAAAAACGGGAGGCAAATCAAAATTTTGGGCGAAACTCGCTTATCGGACGGCTCGACTTGGCTAAAAATCGCGCCGCCGCCCGGCGAGTTTCGTTGGTTGCGCGCAAGCGACCTTCTCGACGACCCGGCGATCGCGCAATTGCCGAGCAAACTGACGTTTCAACGCGAATTTCTCGAACAACTCGCCCGCGCTTCCGCCGAGCGCTCGGTCGCGCCCTCCGCTTCGAAAGCCAATCTTTCCGCGTTGGAAAACGCCGCGCGCGCCGGTCGACTTGCGCAAAATACGCAAAACGGGCGTTTTGGGCAAAACGACGCTTCCCTCGCCGACGTCGTTCCGGAAACGCTTCCGGCCTCCGTCGTCGCGGCGGGGGCTCCCGGGTCGACGCAAACCGCGTCGACGCCGCCGAACGCGCAAAACGCCCCGCTCGTCCAAAACCCCCGCGACTCTCAAAACCTCCCAACCTCCCAAAACGCCCAAAACATTCCGACGGCGTTAACCGCGTCGTCGACGCAAACCGCGCCGTCCGACGCGTCCGAAGAATTCGCGACGCAATTCAAGAAAGAAATCGCCCGTTTAAACGCCGACGTTTTTCAAACTTTGCGACAAAATCCGCCCTCCGACGCCGAGCTCGCCGTTTTAGCGACGCGCGCCGAATATCTTTTCGACGCCGCGCCGACCGACGGCGAACGTTTTGTCGTTCAATCGATTTACGACGCGATCAAAATCGCCGAACGCCGCAATCGCTCGCGTTCCAACGCCGCCGCGTCGACGCCCCGCGACCTTCCCATTTCGCCCAACGCCCCCGTTTTCCCC
>JAZQAP010000487.1:0-4836 GCA_045545275.1 Thermoguttaceae bacterium
GGGCGAAGGCGGCCCGAACGCCGAACGTCGTCGACCCGGTCGAACGGGCGAAGGGGAAGAGGGCGCCGCGAACGCTCGCCGTCGGCAACGTCCGCAAGACGGCGAAGAGGGCGCCGCGCCGAACGCTCGTCGCGAACGTCCGCAAAACGGAGCGCAAGGGGCGCAAGGGGCGCAAGATCGACGCGGCCCGGGCGGTTTTCCGGGAGCGCCGGGACAAGGCGGCCCGGGCGCGCCGCAACCGCCGCGCGAATCCGGTTGGGATAAAGCGCTCGCCGCCGCGACCGCCGAAGACGGCTCCGTCGAGTTGGCGAAGCTGACCGCCGAAGTTTCGAAAGCCGTCAAGGCCGCCGACGCCGACTCGGACGGTTTCCTCGACGACGCCGAATCGCGCGAATTTAACGGTTTTGGCGGTTTCCCGGGTTGGGGCGGCGGAAATTTCGCTCCTCCGACCGGTATGGCGACCCGTATGGCGGTCGAATCGCCGCGACGCAAAGCGGTCGAAACGGCGACGAACGCCGACGGCGCGGTCGAAATCGCGAAGTTCCGTTCCGAATTTAAGTCGCTCTTGAAAGCGGGCGACGCGGACGGCGACGGGAAACTCTCGAACGACGAAGCGCAAAAAATGCAAGAAAAAGAAGCGGAAGAAATGCGCAAACGCTTCGAAGAAATGCGCGCGAACGGCGAAGGCGGCGGCCCCGGAATGGGACGCGGCGGCTTCCCGGGCGGCCCGAACGGTCAAGGCGGCCCCGGCGCGGGCGGTCGCGGCGGTTTCGGTCGCGGGATGTTCGGCGCGAACGAAAACGGCGAAATCGTTTTGACCGACCTGCCGGAGCAAATGCCGGAAGAGATGCGCGCGACGATGAAAGAAGCCGATAAAGACGGCGACGGCAAACTCGACGCCGACGAAAGCGCCGCGATGCGCGAAGCGATGCAAGCGCAAATGCGCGAACGGTTCCAACAACGCGCCGGGCAAAACGGCGAAGGTCGCGGGCCCGGAATGGGCGGCCAACGCGGTCGGTTTGGGCAAAATGGACAAGACGGCGAAAACGCTCGTCCGGGCGCTCGCGAACGTCGCGGCGTCGACGGCGAGGAAAACGCCGAACGCGGCCCCGGTCGCGGCGGTATGCCGGGCGGGTTCCCGGGCGCTCCGGGACAAGGCGGGCCCGGAACGGGCGGTCGCGGCGGCTTCCCGGGAATGGGCGGCGCGCCGGGCGGTTTCGGCGGAATGCGCCGCGCGACGTCGAACGCCGTTCAAAAAGCGTTGAACGAAACGATCGACGACAAAGGCTCGCTCGACTTGGCGAAGTTTGACGCCGAACTCGCGAAACGTCTCGCCGACTGCGACAACGAAGACGACGGGCTCCTCGACGCGCTCGAACAAGAGGAAGCGTTCGGTCGCTCGCCGTTCGGACGTCGCGGACAAGGCGGCCCGAACGCCGGGCCGGGCGGTTTCCCGGGAGCGCCGGGACGTCCGGGCGCGGGGGCGCCGAATCAACGCGGCGAACGTCCGAGCGCCGGAGGGAACGAACGCGGACGCAACGAACGTCCGAACGCTCGCGGCGCCGAAAATCGCCGTCCGGAAGACGACCCGCGAATGCAAACTTGGGGAATCCCGACGCCGGACGATTCTTTCGTCGCCGTCGCGGCCAATCCGACGTTTAAATTTGGGAAAGGCGCGAAAAATACCGGCGCCGGGGAAAAAGAGGCGATCGAGGCGCCTTACGCGATCGGCGTTTACGAGGTAAGAAATCGCGAATATAAGGAATTTGTCGACGCGACCGGTCGCAAGGAACTGCCGAAGGGTTGGGCCGACGGGACGTATCCGACCGGAACGAAAAACTGCCCGGTCGTCGGCGTTACCTTGAAGGACGTCGAAGATTACTGCGCTTGGCTCGCGACGAAGAACGAAGGCTGGACGTTCCGCCTCCCGACCGAAGCGGAGTTCGAAAACGCCGCCGCCGGGCCGAAAAAGCTCCTCTATCCTTGGGGCGCGAAGGGCGATTTCGCTTACTCGAAGGGCGAACTGACGACGAACTGCCAATATAACGGCGCGGTCGTCGCCGCTTTCGCCGACGCGGAAATTAAAGTCGGCGATAAAACGGGCAAAGCGGGCGATTTGGCGAAGTTGAGCGCTCGCGGCGTCGTCGCGAAAGACGCTTGGCGCGACTCGAAAACGAAGTCCGGCTTCACCTATTCCGACGCGTTCGCGAAAAATTCGGCCAACGGCGGTTTCCTCGTTCCGGTCAACAAGTACGACGCCGAAAGCCCGTACGGGATGATCGGCGCGGCCGGGAACGCGGCGGAAATGACGTCGACCGTCGTCGACGGGAAGAACGTCGTTCGCGGCGGCTCTTGGTACTCGAGCGCCGAAGAATGCGCGACGACTTGGCGCGGCGAAACGGTCGACCCGACGAAGGGCGACCCGCGCGTCGGCTTCCGCGTCGTCGCCGTCCGAACCGACGCTCCGACTCCGAACGCCGAATGAGCCTGAGTCGCCGCTCGTCTTGAAGACTTGGTGGAGTCGGCGCGATTTTAACGGTCGCGTCGACTTTGCCGTCGTCGAGCGAAAGCGGCGTTTGTCGGGGAACTTTGCGAAACGTTTCCCCGGCGTTCTCTATATTAATTAAGGAAAGCGAAACATCCCGCGCCGACGGAAACGCGTCGGCGGCGGGATTTTCGTTTTCTTGCGCCTTTCTCTTCGGCGAGCGACGCGGAGGCGATTTTTCTTCTTTTTTCTTAAAAATTTTAAAAAAAAAGCGAATTGAAAATCTTTTCGGGGCGCTCGCTGGTCTTGAAAGCGAGAGACCGCCGCGACGCGAGTTCGCTCTCCGGAAGGGGCGGTTGAGTCGATTTCGAAAAATTTACGTTTGATTTCGAGCAATAAAAGGGGAAAACGATGCGAAACGGAGCGGAAAAAGCGGCTGCGATCGGCGGAATCTGCGTCGTCGCGGCGGCGCTTTGGGGAACGGGATACTGGCAAGGCGGGCGGTCGGCGCGTTCTTTAACGGATAACGCGACCGTTCAAACCGCTCAAACCGCGCAAACAACGAAAGACGCGAAAAATTCGTCGGTCGTTCGGGTCGCGCGGGATTTGCCGATCGCGGAGAATAGCGCGATTCCGGCGCTCGACGGTCGTTGCGAAGCGCGTTTGGAAACGTCGGCGACGGAGATTCCGCTCGGGGACGCCGTTTACTGCCGCTTTGTTGAACGAAACGTCGCGGAAGACGGAACGGCGGCGACATTTTGGGATTACTGCGATCCTTGGTTTGCGGAAAATGGGGAAAGTTCCTGTTTTCTCTATTTGACGCTCGACGAAATCGCGCTTGAGTCGCCGAAAATCGACGGAAAATATATTTTTGTGCCGGAAATTGAAGGGCCTTACGGCGGGTTGATGGGGAGACCGCCGAAAATCGCGCTTTATCCGGGCGGCGAATACGAATACGGAACCTTGGCGGTCGAGTTTCCGCCGCTTGAAGATTGGAACGAGCCGTTTTGGCGCGGCGTTCGCGAGTTGTTGGCGACCGAAGAACGCGTCGAGCTTCGAATGCGGGTCGCTTTTTCGCGTCGACTCGGTTTGGGCGACGAGACGCAAGCGAACGGCGTCGCGTTGGAGAACAACAAAACCGAATGGGAGAAAGCGGCGGGCGTTTTCGAGCGGAAAATCGTTCTGACGCGCCGACCGGAGTCGGAAACGAAGCGGTTCGACGAGTGGTTTGCGTCGACGCCCGACTCCCTTTGGCCGGAGCGGAAAACCGGGCTGCGTTCGGGAGGAGAAGGAGAAGAGGCGTTTAAAGTTCCGCCGAAATTTGCGGTAAGAGCCGGATACGAGGAAAGCGACGAGGTATGGGGGCGGAAGTTGAGAGCGAGCGGACGGAGCGACGTTCGACTCGAAAATTTTGCGCAAGCGTTCGACGTTTGGAATTTTGCGCGCTTTGGGAACCGCAAACCGTCCGACCCGAATAATCCGACGACTTTGGCCGGTTGGCGCGAGTTGGAAGCGAAGTTTGCGCCGTCGACCGTGCGAGACGAGATAACGTTAACCCGTTTGCAGCTCGAATATTATAACGCGGAAAACGGCGAAGAAGCCGACGCCGCGCTCGACCGGTTGATCGCTTGGCTCAACATGCTCGACCCGACGCAAAGGGCGGCGTACAAGAACGCGATTTTGGCGAAGGCTTGGATGCTGAATCCGCGGTTCGGCGGAGGAATGTCGGGAGAGGCTTCGTATACTCTTGCGGAAACGAGGGGCGATCGCGTTTTGCGAAAGGAGGCAAAACGGCCTGCGGAGCTTGAAATCGCGCGAAAATGGGTTCGGCTTAGCGAGGCGCTGGGAGAAAGAAGCAGTAAAAACGTAACGAAGATAAACGACCTGAGTATTCCTTGGATGTAAAACGGCGAAAAATGAAAGAACGCGCCGCTGAGAACGAAATTTTTTTCTTCTGTCGAGGCGGCGCGTTGGCTTTTGCAAGCATTGTTATTCAAGACGATAAGATTGATTGTTTGTTGCGCTGAAATAACAAAAAGGGCGCGAGGGAAACTTTTTAGGAAAATTTTGGAATTTGCCCCTTGCGCTTTTTCTTTCTTGGGGTATATTCTTACCTGTCGCCGGTAATGAGCCTGACGACGACAAACGCCGACCGCTTTCGAGCGGAAAGTCAAAAGCGAAAACGAAAATAAAAAATTTTCAAAAAGGCTCTTGACGAAAACAAAAAAGGCGGTAAGATATGTGAGTCGCTCGGAAATGAGCGGCAAACGAAAAAATCGAACGAGTTCAAGCGAAAAGGTTGAACGCGAAACTTAAAACTTGCGAAAGCTCGTTTTAAACGATATTTTACA
>JAZQAP010000488.1:0-4423 GCA_045545275.1 Thermoguttaceae bacterium
ACGTTTTCCCAACGTTTTCCCAACGTTTTCCCAACGTTTTCCCAACGTTTTCCCAACGTTTTCCCAACGTTTTCCCAACGTTTTCCCAACGTTTTCCCAACGTTTTCCCAACGTTTTCCCAACGTTTTCTCAACGTTCGCCAACGTTCGCCCCGTTCTCCGTTAAAAACGCCGACGGCGTCGGCGCGCCTAATCTCCGCGCCCCAACGCGACGCGGAAACCGATATGCCGGTTCATTTCAAAATCAAACGCTAAACGTCGGCAAGCCGACCGCGCGAAGGCGGCGCCGTCGTCCCAACTCCCGCCGCGCAAAATCCGCCGTTCGCCCTCCGTCGCGCCGTTTTCCGTCGTTTATTTAACGCTTCAACGCTTACTCCGCGACGAGAACCGGCGTCAACTCTTGATAATTTCGCGTCGTTAGCGAAAAAAGTTTTTTCGGCCCGGTCTCCGGGTCGAGTTCGTAAATATCGACGCCGCCCCAAACGCGCGCCTTATGGAGCGGATGGTCGGAGTAATAACAATTCTGAAAAACGTAGGCGCTCGCCAAATATCGCCCGGCAAGAACCGAACGCGCGTACGGATTGGCTTGCTTGAACCAAGGAGGATAATGCCAATTAAGCCTAGGATCGTCTCCGCCGAGGCGCCAAGTCTCTTGGTCGAACCCGGCGACCGTCCAAAACGGTTCTCGCAACGTTCGTTTTCCGTCGGTCGAGGGCGGGCAAACGCCGATAAGGTAGTCGGGCTCCTCAAGCAAACGCATAGAAAACTCCTCGGGCGTTTGAAAACAAGACGTCGCCATTTTTAAGCGCTTGTCCAAAGGCGATTTATCGTATTCCTCGCTCGTACAAAAAACTTCGCTCTCTTCAAAACGCCAAACGTCGTTTTCGTCTTTGACGAAACGGTAAAACAAACGTTCGTCGTACATTTCTTCGATAAGCGTTATGGAACGGGCGCTTGCGTCGATCGTCGCGGCGCCGGACAAAAAATAGAAAGGGACGCCCTTTTTTTCGGCGTTCGTGCGCGGCGCGTCGTAAACGCTTTGCGGTAGTAGTTTTAGCAGCGACGTTTCATACGCCCAACGCGCACCGTTCCAACGATAGACGCTCCAATCGGTCGACTTCGCCGAAATATCGGATAACAGCGGACTTCGGCAATGTCGAACGACCAAGAGGTCGGCGGCGTAAAAGAAAGAATCGCCGAAACCGTCGAAAAAGCGCCGGCCTTTTAGCGCCGCGTAATCGGTATCTCGCGGCTCGTCGGAAGTAATTTCCTGCGCTAACGTTAGCGACCGATTTTCCGCGTCGATTTCGTAAACCAAAAGGACGCCGTGAAATCCGTTTTCCAGATAATGCGGGTCGTTCGCGATAATTTGATCGCGTTCCGTTAGAACAAGCCGGGCGCTATTAAGGTTAACGTCGCTTGGCTTAAAATCGCACAAAAATTCCCATCGCCCGTCGTCGTTTTTTTTAAAAACTAACAACGACGCCCGCGATTTTTCCCCCTCGCCGTAAAACTCGTCGAAAGCGAGCGCGCCCTTAAACGCCGTCGCGACAAGATATCGCTCGTTAAACGCCAACTTCCGCGGCGTTCGTCCTTTCAGGTAAGGCGCGAGGTCTAGCTTTTGCGTAAGCGCGAAGTTATCGCCTTGTTTTTCAATGAAATAGAGTTTACCCGACGCTTTGTAAACGCCGCTCGCCAAAACGACGACGGCGTCGTTATGGACATACGGCGCAAAATTTTGCAACTTGTAATACCCGCCGTGTTTCCAAGCGTAATACGACGAACAGCCGCCGCTTAACGACGCAACGACGAAACCAATAAGAAGCAATATATTGGAACATTTTAATTTATTCATTCTTTTACCTCTAAATTTTGCTGGGCGCGTTGTCGTTAACGATTAAGTAAAATAACGATTGTTACAAAGTTTAAAAACGCTAAAAACATTGCGTCGAGCTTGTCGCAGCGCGTCGCGATACGTCGGAAGTCTTCAAGAATACGTCGAAAGAAACGTTCGACTTCTTTTCGGCGCTTACAATTTTTTGTTGTAACGCCAAGGATTGCGTCGGTTGCGTTTCGGCGGAACAACCGGTTTTAAGCCGACGTCGCGGGCCGTTTGACGCGTTTCGTCGCCTTCGCAAGCGCGATCCATCAAAACGAACTTCGATTTAAGTCGTTTGGCGTCAAGATTTCGGAAAAGTTCTCGACCGACGGGCGCGTTGTCGGCGTTCCCAGGCGAAAGTTTTAGCGCGACCGGCGGCGTTCCTTCGCCCCAAGGCCCCTCTTCGCTCGTTCCGCAAGGGTCGGCCGTCGACGTTCGCGCGGTCGCCGTTTAACGCGTCGCCCCGCCAATACGCCGTCGACGTTCCGGCGCGACAGGCGCGCTCCCGCTCCGCCTCCGTCGGCAAGCGCAACGCAAACCCCGTCGACTCGGCGTTTAACGCGTTCAACGTTTCGCAAAAAACGACGGCGTCGCGTTGCGTTACCCGCGTTTCGAGGAGCCCAAAAGCCGCGCGGCGGCGTTACCTCGCGTAAAACTTCGTCGGCGAAGCGGCCTTCCTCGAAACGGGAACTCGACGCCGTTAATTTCGAGCGTTTTGCGCGTCCCCGTCGCCGGATTCGCGTCCCAAGCGACCTATTCGCAACCGTCGTTAGTCGTTGGTTTTCCTTCGTTTAACAACAAAACGTTCTTTCGTCGGGCGACGCTCCGTTTCTCAACCGGAGCCCCAAGCGAACGAAACCGCTTTCATTTATTGTTTACATTTTGAAGCGCTTGTCAAGAAAAAAACGGCGTTTCGAGAAAATTGGCGCAAAATTTTCAAAAAATAAAAAACGCCGGAACGAGTTTTCCCGTTCCGACGTTTTTTAAGTCGTTGAAGCGCGGCTTTCGACGTCGGCGAAAACGCGTTCGCTCGCCGCCGCTCGCCGCTTAAACCGCGACCGCTCCGACGCTTATAAGAAGATCAGCGTCGTCGCGACCAAAATCGGGAGCAACGCGCAGACGCTCCAACCGATATAACCGAAAAAGCTCGGCATTTTGACGCCGCTCTCCTCCGCGATCGCCTTCACCATAAAGTTCGGGCCGTTCCCGATGTACGTCATCGCGCCCATCAAGACCGCGCCCAACGAAACCGCGACCAAAAGCAATTCGCGAATCCGGACGCCCGACGCGGCCTCTCCGGCGGTCAGCGTCGCTTCGAGTTTCTCCGCTTCGTCCGTTTGCCCGGCGGCTTTCAGCTCCGCGAGCTTCGTTTCGTCGGCGACGCGCGCCACTTCGAAGAAAACGACGTAAGTCGGCGCGTTGTCCAACACCGACGAAAGCGAACCGGTCATCCAGAAGAGCTGTCGCGCTTCGTTCATTCCGACCTTTTCCCCGACGGCGCTCGCCGCGGCGCGGACTTCCCCGCCTTTAACGTTCAAGATTTGCATCGGCGCCTGCATGCAGATGAAAATCCCGAAGAAAATCGCGGCGACTTCGATAATCGCGGCGAAGTTGAACTCGTTCGCCTTCCGAATCGCGTTCGAACCGCAAGCGAACGAAACCGCGACCAACGCCAGTTGAACGACTTCGCGCAGGAACGTCGGCGGATACCAGCCGGTCTTAACGCCGAAGAGCGACAAAAACTCTTGACTCGGCGCCAACAACGCGACCGCCAACACGACGCCGATCAAGCAGAAAAGGTTCGGGAAAAGCCCGTAAACGCGGAGGCGCCTTTGTTCGGTCGCGTCGATCGCTTTGCTCAAGCCGGTTTCCTTCGGCCAATAATAAAAACGGTCGAGAAGGTAATAAACCGCGATCAACAGTCCGCAAACGAAGAGCCATTGCGACCAAAGCGCGAACGTCCAGAAGAACGCGACGCCGCGCAGGTACCCCAAGAACAACGGCGGGTCGCCGATCGGAAGCAAACAGCCGCCGCAGTTGCAGACCGCGAAAATGAAGAAAACGACCGTGTGCGCCCGGAACTTCCGCTCTTTATTCGTTTCGAGCAACAGCCGAATCAACAGCATCGCCGCGCCGGTCGTCCCGACGAAACTCGCCAAAAGCGCGCCGACGGCCAAAATCGCGGCGTTCGTTCCCGACGTCGCCTTCAAATTGCCGGAGATTCGGATTCCGCCGGAAATCGCGAAGAGCGAAAAGAGCAACACGACGAACGAAATATATTCGCCGACGATCGCGTTGACGAACACCGTTCCGGCCTTGACGAACGGCGAAGCGTCCGCGGCGACCGTCGCGTGCGCCGGCCAGTGCAAGTCGAGCGGAAAGTCGCAAAGGAACGCGTAATACCCCAACGTAACGGCGCCCAAAACCGCCGCGACGATAAAACGATTGCGGTTGCTCTCCCACCAATGCGCGGTCGCCGGAATCAGCGGCAAAATCGCGATGCAAAGGAGCAAAATAACGAACGGCGCGACCGTCCAAAGGGGCG
>JAZQAP010000489.1:0-8846 GCA_045545275.1 Thermoguttaceae bacterium
GAAAACCTCCGGCGGCGCGAACCGCCGGAGGCGACGGGCTCTCTCGGAAGCGTCCAACAACCGCGCCCGTCTTTGGCGGCGGATTCGAGCCGGTCGAGGCCCTAATCTCTTCCGGCGTTTCGTCGTTGCGCGGGACAAACGGCGCGCTTCGGCGAAAGTTTGTCAATCCGCCGCCGTTTTGAGGAGCCGCAGTCCAAGCTCGACGCCCGGGACCAATCGGGCGGCGAACAAACGCGATTTTGAAGAACAGCAGACAAAACCGAGTTTTTTGTCGACTGCGGCTCTTGGGGAGACATCGCGGGCCTAGCTTGGCGTTTGGCACCACTCGCGCGCCAAGCGACTTTCGGGGCGGGTAGCCGGTCGCCTCGAAAGCGGACGTCGCCCGCGACGTTTTGGCTTGTTATTGTTCCGCTTCTATGTTTAAAACAACCGCACGGAGCCCATATTGCAAGGAAACGACAATGTTAACGGCGTCGACGCGAAAAACTTCCATACCCGTGCAGTAAAGAGTGCGTTTGATTGACTCTCCATGATATTCTGCGACAATTCTTTGCGACGGAGCGCGCCCAAAAATTCTTAAAGTTTGCGTCGGATTCTCCGGTCGAACGTACCTCCCCGTTTCGACGATCGCAAGACCGCCGGGCGCGATGCGATAACCGCCGTCGACAAAAAGCAAGGTTTTGTCGTTATAAGACCTGACAGGGGCAATATAATGTCCGTGAATAGAGCCTTCTAAACCTCCGCACTCTTCATTATAAGTTCGCGCGACGCTTTGAGCGGACGCTGTCTGCGCAACCCCAGCAACTAAAAAAAACACCGCGATAACGCTTAAAAGCCACTTTTTCATTACCGTTACTCCGTTTTATTGCGCTTTCGACGCCGCGTTTTCGTTGAATCGCCGTTGCATCGTAAGCGCGAAACTAACGATCATACAAACCAGCTCGAGCGAAACGTCGTTAAGCTGACTGCACATATATTGGAAAGACTGTTCGTTTTTCATATCAACCCTTTCAATATCGAGAGCCGCAACCCAAGCCCTTCGCAGACACCACTCAACTACGGGCAATCTCGAAAATCCGGAATCGCGTGGATTTTCAAAATTTTGCCGGTCGAGGCCCTAATCTCTTCCGGCGTTTCGTCGTTGCACGGGACAAACGGCGCGCTTCGGCGAAAGTTTGTCAATCCGCCGCCGTATACGTCGTTTGAAGTTCCTTGTCTATCCACTCTCTTAAAGACAATAGCATTGCGCGCTGGAACTCCTTGTCTCCATTGCAGTACCGCGTCGTCTCAACGTCTTTGTATTCGCAAGCCTCGGCCTCAATCTCGAAGTCGTACCAGAAATAGTCGGGTTTATCGACGCCGCCTTGAACAAAGCGATTGCGAAAATCCTCGGCGCCGGCTTCTTCTTCCCAATTATCCGCAGCTCCGGCAACGTTTAAGCTTTGCTTGCGAAAACAGCACCTGAACTTTCCAACGACGTCGACGTTAAAGTCCACCGTCGTTTCAGAACCGTTTCGAACCGCGAACGCTTGGTAATCGCGCTCGTCAAGCGTTCCTTCCGGAAGTTCCGTCAAACAATCGACAAGCCCCGAAATTTTCTCTTGCGCCGCGTCTCGGCTAACGGCTCGCGTTCGGAATTTACGAACGACCGTATCGATTACCTTGACTTCATATTCTTTTTCACAAGGTATCGCTTGATTACGACTCATCATTGCTCCGTTTTCAAGGTTTTCGTTGCGACGAGCATACCGTCGACGAAGATTTCGACTTTCCTCAAAAGGTTAGGGTTCGTCGCTTTCAGTTCTTCGATTTTCTTTTGAATTTGCACGTCGATATTCATCGTTGTTTCTCCGTTAGGTCGGGCGGCGGATTCTAGCCGGTCGAGGGCCTAATCTCTTTCGGCGTTTCGTCGTTGCGCGGGACAAACGGCGCGCTTCGGCGAAAGTTTGTCAATCCGCCACCCTTTGTGTCAATAACCACAGTATATTTAATATGCGGTTTTTGTCAACCGCATAAAGAAAAATTTTTTGTTTTTGTTGGCAATGACCCTTTTTATTTTGCGCCGATTCGCTATACTAGAGTTGAGGACAATTTATGCAAGAACGACTTAAAAAACTGCGTGAAACTCTCGGCCACTCTCAATCGAATTTTGCGAAACTGATTTCAATGGATCGCTCGAACTATTGCCGAGTCGAGAAAGGCAAGCGCGAACTCGCCGATTACTACGTCGAGTTGATTTGTTTGAAGTTCAATGTAAACAAAGAGTGGCTTTTGCAAGGCGACGGCGAAATGTTTATTGCGCCGAGCCTCGACGAGCGCGACATTGCCGAAAAATACTTGTTACATAAAATCAGTCAACTTCCGGAGGATTGCAAAAAAGAGCTTTTGGGATTTTGTGCCCGGCTCCTAAAAGCGGAGTCGAAAAAAATTTAACGAAATTATGGACTGGGTCTTGACCGAGTTCGAAACTCAACTTTAACCGCCAACGGCAATCGTTCGCGTCGAGAAGGCCTAAAATCTCGGCGCGAATGTTTTAAGGACAAACGCAATGATTAAAGACGTCGTTACATACGAGCTTTTTGTCGCGTCTTCCGGCGATATTACCACTGAACGGCATCGCGTCAAAGAACAGGCCTTTTTGTGGACGTCGGAAAATTGTGCAAAAGAAAAAAGTGCCATTCTGCCACGACTTTACGAATACGACGGCTATCCGGATTCTGTTCGTCCACAAGATCAACTCAATCAAATTCTAGATAAATGCGATCTTGTCGTCGCCCTTGTATGGTATAGGTTTGCCGAAGGTTTGCGTGAAGAACTTGAGCGAAGCATCGCTCAAGAAAAGCCTGTTATGGTTTATTTTTGCGAAAAGGCGCTTCCGTATGGCGAATCGCTTAGCCCTTTGATTGCCGACTTCAAGCAAAAGTACCAAAAAGGCGTTTATTGGTGGACTTACAAAACGCCTTCAAAATTCCAAGAACAGTTTCAGCGTCATCTTTCAAGAAAGATGACTGATTTACTTACTCGATACAACAAGAAACCACTGTCTTCCGATAAAAAAGCGCCCCAGCCGACCGCCTTGCCACCTACGGAGCCTATGATTATTATTGCCGATAAAGAATCTACTCCCCCAAGCAACGCCTTGCCAGTCAACCAATCTGCATCGCCTTCTTATGAGCCAACGCCTATGGAAATCGCCAACGGTTTGTCGTCGGAGGCTCAAAAGTTGTTAATCGCACTTTCAAACGACGAACAGGGGATTGTGGTCAAAAGCGTTACTCGCGCAGGAACAAAACTTGTATGTCATAGCCTCGATATTCCGCAAAAAACGCCGAGAGACCAAGCGAAAGCAGGCGAGGCCTTGAGGCAACTGATAGCTTTAAAACTCGTCGATGAATTTGGCAATAAAGGAACAGCGTGGAAAATTACCGAACGCGGGTTTGACGTCGCCGACGTATTGCAAAAGCCGGAGATCGTCGTCGTTCATCCCCCTAAATCGGAATTTATGAAAAATTTTGAAAAAGGATTCGGGCCAACAAGATAATATCCGCGCCCGCCGAACCGAGCGTTTGACGTCGCCGCGCGGTTCGGTCGACGCTCCGCAAAAAAACGGCGAGAACGTTCCCCGCTCTCGCCGTTTTGCGGCGCTTGACATTCTAAAACCGCTCCGATAAAATAAAAGCGTCCAACAACCTTTTATTGTTCTCTCGGAGCGTTCAAAATGAACTTGAAGAACGTCGGGAGCGTTACGCTCTCGTTGGTCGCCGTCGTATGTATTGCGCTCGGCGGTTCTCTAAACGCGTCAACTTTGGAAAGCGGCGGCGCCAAGGTCGACGCCGCGCAATCGGAAGCGCCGTCGACAACTGCAACCGCGAAACCGGAAACGCCGACTCCGACGGAAGAGCTCAATCTTTCGGCCTCTAATTCGTTTTGGACGTTCTGCGGGCTGTTGCTAGCAGGCGCGCTTGTGATTTTTGGGGTTGTTTTTCGAGCTTTTCTCGAACGTTTCGGCGAATGGTTGTTTGAAAAAGGATTGCCCCAAATGTCAAAAACTCTGAAGAAAAAATTGTTTGAGCGGGGGAAGCGCGACGCGCAAACGCTCGCGCAATCCGACGCCTCGACCTCGAAGAAGACGCAGACGCTTGCCGTAAACCCGACGCCGGAGTCGCGTCCTGCGCGGCTTGTCGACGAAGGCGAACCTACTCTCGCACCCGTTTCGCCGACTCCGCCTAATTTTAATCAGCTAAAGTTGCCTATGTTCGCTAACCTTAAAAAATTAAACTCCGTTGATTTCCATATATGGCAAGCTGTTGACCGAAGTAGAGACCAAGCTATTACGATTAAAAAGAATATCCTAGCAGGCGCAAGGGCTTTAAAGGCATTTAGCCTTGGTTATTCGCCGCTTCACAATCCCGATCCTATGTTCAACGAACTTTCCGACGCTGACGACGTTGTTACAATAGACTGGCAACGGCTCCAATATAAGCCGATTGTTATTGATCGAGCGTTGACCCGACTTTGTAAAGCAGGAGTATTGGAACGCGGCGAATGGCAAGGCTCGCGACGCGTGTACCCATTGCTTATTCCCTACGACGCCCCCGACAAACCGAGCGTTTGACGTCGCCGCGTCGGTTCGGTCGACGCTCCGCAAAAAAACGGCGAGAACGTTCCCCGCTCTCGCCGTCTTGCGTCGTTATTCTACTTGCGTTCGGGCTTGTCCGCCGTCGGGGCCGCGCCCGTTTTCATCCAGCCGACCGCTCCAGCGACGCCAAACGCGGCGACCGCGGCCCACTCGCGTCCGCAAAACGCGCAATAACATCCGGCGGCAATCCCCAAGACGATGATCGCCGTCGCCAGATATAAGCCTTTCGCAGTCAAACCCTGCTCGCGTCGATTCTCGGCGATCGTCGCGTCGAGCGCTTTTTCTCGCAACGTCTGCTCTTTTTGCGCCATTTCGACGAGAACGTCCAAAATATCCGGCGAAATTTGCGCGTATCGCTCCAACATCTCCGGCGGAGGAAGCGGCCCCGAAAATTCGCGCGCAACGCACAAGAGTTCTTTTTGACCGGTCGCCGAGTCGGTTCGGAACATACGCCCGTCTTCGCGAACGTCCGGAACGGTCGCCTTATCTTTCTTTTTCGCGGTCATAACGCTTCGTCGCTCCGTTTAGGTAATCGCCGACGTTGCGCCAATACCCGCCTAAACGGCGCGCGTCTTCGCGATAACCGTCTTGCGTCGGCGGAAACGGCTTGAGCCGCGACGCCGAGCCTAGGTTTAAGTAAGACGCGCCGGAGCCGAGCGCCGCTTCGCCGCGTCGAAAGCCTTTAAGCCATTCTTGCATCGGTTCGCCTTTCGTTAAAAAAGTTTGACGGGACTTACCAGCGTTTCGTTTTTCGATACGCGTCTTGCGCAGACTTCCCGCGTCGTTATTTTATCCTATAGAGGGCCGCCTGCATAGCCAGTCTGTTAAAAATCGGAATAAATTTTGGCGAAAAATCGCGTTTTTCTGCGGAAAACCTACAAAAATTCGCGTTTTATTAACAAAAGACGGTCATTTTCGCTTTTTGCTCGAACGTTTGACGTCGACGCGTCGGTTCGGTCGACGCTCCGCAAAAAAACGGCGAGAACGTTCCCCGCTCTCGCCGTTTTGTAAATGTTCCCGCGACGACGAAAATTTTCGCGGCGCGGCGTTAATTTGTTAAAAAAACCTTGCGTCGCTTTTCAAATTTGATTAAAATAGGGGAAAGACTGTCAAAATCGGAATCCTAGGGCCCAACCGATGCTGCTCCAATTCGCCTTCAAGAACTACAAATCGTTTCGCGACGAAGCGACGCTCGACCTGACCGTCGCCGAACCGAACGAAACGCTCGAAAACGAACTCGACGCCGACGCCGAGCAAGGACGCTACGTTGCGCGCAACGGCGAAAAGGTTCTCCGCGCCGCCGCGATTTACGGCGCGAACGGCGGCGGAAAGTCGAACGTCGTCAACGCGTTTCAAGCGATGCGTTGGTGCGTGTTGCGCTCCTTTTGGTTCGGCGACGGCACGCAAAACTTTCCGCGCAAGCCTAAATTTTCGTTCTCCTTCCTTTTCGACGCGGAACATAAAAATAGCAAAACCGAATTTGAGGTTTACTTCCTCGCGCCCAACGTCCCGGATAAAGTCTATAATTACGGTTTCACCATCGGACGCGACGGCGTCGGCGAAGAATGGTTTAACGTTAAAAACACTAAAAATAACGCGGCTTACCAACGTATTTTTTACCGCAATACGGAAACGGGCGAATTAGAATTTTCGGAATTTACCGAAGCGGCGAAAGCCAATATTCAATCGGCGCTACGACCGGAAACCCTTGTGATTTCGCTTGGCGTTAAATTGAACGTAAAGCTGCTGAAAGTCGTTTGGGATTTCTTCACGCCAATAGACGTTCTTTGTTTTGCTTCGCCCTTAAAAACCCTTGCTCTTTGGGAGTCGCTCTCTTTTCTCGACAAAGACGTCGACCTTCAAGATTTTTTGGAAAGTATGACGTCGTTTGTTCAAACTTTCGACCCGTCGATCGTTCGTATAAAATGCAAAATCAAAAGCGACTTTGACGAACAGAAATTTATTGAACTTTACGCCGGTCATAAAACGTCGGGTTCCGACGAATTAACGTATCTCCCGTTAGACGAAGAGTCGGACGGAACTCAGAAGATGCTTACGCTCTATCCATATTTACGCAAGGCTTTCGACGCCGGCTCCACGCTCTTCGTCGACGAACTGAACGCGCGCCTTCACCCGTTGTTGCAACGAAGCGTTTTGGCGTCGTTTTTGGATCCGGAGCAAAATCCGAACGGCGCGCAGTTGGTCTTCACGACGCACGAACCTTGGCTACTCGATTGCGGCTTGTTGCGTCGCGACGAAATTTGGTTCGTTCAAAAGGGCGACTTCGGCGCGTCGACCCTTTATTCGTTGGCGGAGTTCGACGAAAACGGCGACCGTCCCAACTACCAGGAAGACTACCTGCTCGGCAAGTACGGCGCGATTCCTCGTTTGACGGCGCTCCGTTCCGGCGACGCGAAGGAGTCGAACGATGAGCGCTAAAAGACGCGACGGTGGAAACAGGCAAAAGCGAACGCGCGGCGGTCGTCCCAAAGAGCTGGGGAATTATTATATCGTTACCGACGCGCGGGAAACCGAAAAAAACTACTTCGAGGGGTTGCGGGCGTCGTTCCCGGCAAGCCTGCAAGACAAAATCGAAATCAAGGTTTGCGACGTTTCAAGTTACAAACGCTTGATTCCCGAAGCGCTCAAAGGACGCCAAGACGCCCAATTTCGCCAACTTTGGCTTGTGTTCGACCGCGACCAAATCCCCAATTTCGACGAAATCCTCGACAAAGCGCAAGCCGAGAAAATCGAAGTCGGTTGGTCGAATCCCTGCTTCGAACTTTGGCTCGCCGCCTATTTTTCGGGCAAGGTTCCCAACTATTCCGACTCCAAGGAATGCGTTGAAGAGTTCAAGGTTCTTTATAAAAGAGCGACGGGCCGCGAGTACTCCAAAAATGAAAAGAACCTGTACGCTACCTTGACGAAACACGGCGACGAAGCCAAGGCGTTGACCGCCGCTCGCGTCCAATACGAAAACGAGCGGCGCGTCAAACCTTGCGCGTCGGAATCGTTTTGTACCGCCGTCCACCGCTTAGTTCAAGAACTCGTACAAGCCCGAAACGCCGACGTTCAATCTTGAACGTTAAAGCGTCGCCGTCGACGCTTCGAAACATTACGTTCGCCCGCGACGCTCCGGCGTCGCGAGCCGTTTTGCTTGCGTCAGGCTAGCGCGCTTTCTTTTGTATCTACATTGTATCTACATTTCGCGGAAAACGGTTGATTTTTCGCGAAAATCTGTTAAAATAACGTAAGTTTTCGCGCGTTTTTCGCGGTCGGCTACAACGCTTTAAACGCGCAAACCTTTGTTTTCAAACAAGTTAAGGAGATTCGCGCGGTCGAGCCGAAAAAACCGGCAAACGCTTTCACACGGCGGAGGTCGCTGGTTCGAACCCTGCGTCGCCCACTTGCTAAAACCCTATATCCCGGGGGGTTACGATTCTGAACGTTTTTTTTGATTTTCGGCGCGTTTTTAAAAAAGTTGTGCGGCGTACAACTTTTCGAAAGGCGTTTATGCGAAGACCTCCTAAATATTGTCTTCATAAAGCGCGCGGCGTCGCCTATGTGATCGTCGCGGGCAAGCAAGTTTATTTGCCGGGAAAATACGGTTCCGACGAGTCCGATTTTGTCGCCGCCGTCGCTCCGTTTTAGGTTTATTTGCCGGGAAAATACGGTTCCGACGAGTCGAAAGCCGCGTATTTGTCGGTTCTCTCTTCTCTCCGCGCGACCGACTCCGGTTCCCCCCTTCCCGTCGTCGCGTCGGGGCGCGGGCCGACCGTCGCCGAATTGGTCGCGGCGTTTCTTCAACACGCGCAAATTTATTACCGCAAACACGGGCGGTCGACAGGCTCTTACGAACAGTTCGCCCAGCTGATCGCGCCGCCGCTCTTGGCGCGTTTCCACGGTCGCGCCGCCGAGTCGATAACGCGAGCCGACTTGCGCCTCGTTCAAGACGACCTAGTCGCTCGCGGCTTGGCTCGTTCGACGATCGACGATCGTGTCGACTAAGCGAAGCGGATTTTCAAGCGGCGCCGAAACGCGTTCTTCCTCCGGAGACTTGCGTTCGCGTCGCTCAAATCGCTGGCCCGGACGCTCGACGGCGAGGGAAACGGCCCTCGATCGAGCCGATTTCTGTCGCCGACGGCGAGCGAACTTGCCTTTTTCTTGCGCAAACGGTTCGCGAAACGGTCGTTTTTATGCGTTTGAC